>JAGQKG010000009.1 GCA_020430245.1 Nitrospira sp. | reverse complement strand
GTGGTTGCGGAACGTTGCCTGAGGACAATTCAGCCGGCGTGCCCTACACCTCTGATTCCAACGCGAAAGCCGGACAATACCGGGTGCAAGGTATGGTAGAGGAATTCGCGTTCAAATGGCGGGGATTGTCTATTCAACATGAATACCATTGGAAAGAAGTCAAGGACAACAGCTATCCAGAGGGGGCGCCGGGCTATAAGACCAACATGATGGGAAGTTATTCGCAGATCGGGTATTTCCCCCATGGTCTCATTCCGGCAATCCCCAAACCGCTGGAAGTCGCCTTCCGCTATGCATTTGTCGATCCCAACATCTCAGCTCCAAACGACCGACGGCAGGAATACACCACGGCCATCAATTGGTTTTTCGCCGGACATAAAAACAAGATCACACTCGATGGATCCTGGCTCACGCTGTCCCAACCCGCAGGGCAAAATCAGCATGAACAGCGGGTTCGTCTACAATGGGATGTATCATTCTAAATTTCATCGGGACGCAAAGGCACTCCTCCTCTCGTCCCACGAACAGGCCTCTGCCGGTTATCATTCCGGAGGGGCCTGTTCTTCCACTGCGTATGTCAATGGCATGGAAAACTGACAGGACTTCCTGGGATCGGCCTGCAAGAGGATCCATTGAGAAAAAGATGTTCTCGAATTTTTATCATACCGTTCCCAGTAACATTTAACCTGGTGGTAACGAGAGTGTCATGGACTGGTCATCTCATCCTGAGATAGTCCCACGGTTAATCTTTCAAGACTTAATTGTTTAATACTGTTCCAATTCAATTTCTTACACTTGTTCATACGGAGGGTTCAGATGAAAATCCCAATTCATGTTGTTATGACGGCCATCGCGCTATCCATGACCGCGTCGGTTTCCACGGTGTCAGCCCGCGACCTTATTAAAATTGACGGATCCAGCACCGTCTTTCCAATTACAGAGGCAATGGCTGAGGAATTTCAAAAGGCCGAACGAGGGAAAACAATGGTGACCGTGGGCATTTCCGGCACGGGCGGCGGCTTTAAAAAATTTTGTCGGGGCGAAACGGACATCGCCGACGCGTCCCGTCCGATTAAGGAATCTGAAATTACACTGTGCCAGGAAAACAAAGTTGAGTATATCGAGTTACCAATCGCCTTGGACGCCTTGACGGTCGTCGTGAATCCGAAAAATGACTGGGCGAATCATTTGACCGTGGAGGAATTGAAAACGGCCTGGGAACCTGAGGCCCAGGGCAAAGTGACGAATTGGAACCAAATTCGCAGCGGCTTCCCTGATCGGCCTTTGAAACTGTTCGGCGCCGGAACCGATTCCGGGACTTACGATTATTTTGTAGAAGCTATAGTTGAGGGAAAAAGTTCTCGCGGGGATTTTACCGCCAGCGAGGACGACAATGTTCTGGTTCAAGGAGTCACCAATGACATTAACGCCATGGGATTTTTCGGCTTGGCCTATTACGAGGAAAATCAAGGAAAATTAAAAGCCGTTCCGATTTCATGGAAAGGCGGGAAACCCGTGGGGCCCTCGGTGGATAATGCCAAAAATGCCACGTACCAACCCCTATCGCGACCCATTTTTGTGTACGTCAATAAAGATGCCGTGGACAAAAAACCCCATGTCAAACGATTCATCGAGTTCTATTTGAACAACGACCATGCTCAAACGCTCGTTCGGGAAGTCGGATACGTGCCGTTGCCTTCAAAGGCCTACACCATGGCTTTGAACAAATTCACGAAACGCCTAACTGGTACCGTTTTCCATGGGACGGAAGTGGGCGTGGGAATCGAAGAACTTCTGGCCAGGGCTCCTCAGTAAGGGAAACCTGAACAATCGGATCGGTCCTCTCCAGGGGTGGCTAGCCACCTCTGGTACAGGGCAGTTCATCTGGAGCTGACATTATATGCCAACATTACCATCTTCTTTGAGCCCCTCTGACCCTGCAAGATCTCCCTTACGCGCCAGCGAAAGCTTCCTCCACCGCCGCGCATTATGGGGCTCTTTCGCCGGTGGATGTCTATTGATCGCAGCCGCGAGCTCAGTGTTTGTCACGTTGGGGATCGTGTATGTCTTGGTCACGGAATCCATGGGGTTCTTTGCCCAGGTATCTCTCCTGGACTTTCTAACAGACACCCAGTGGACTCCCGTTTTTGAGAATGCCCACTTCGGGGTGATGACCCTGGTTTCGGCGACGGTAACCGTGGCAGGGATCGCGTTGGCCGTCTCCATTCCTGCGGGATTAGCCTTGGCGATTTACCTCAGCGAATATGCTCGAAGGGAAGTTCGCGAGACGGTCAAACCCTGTCTCGAGCTGCTCGAAGGGGTGCCGACAGTGGTCTATGGTTATTTCACCCTTCTCTTTTTTACGCCGCTTTTGCAAACGTTCATTCCCGGATTGGAAGGATTTAACATGCTCGGCCCTGGCATGGTCATGGGAATTATGATTCTTCCCTACACCGCTTCGGTCAGCGAAGATGCCATGCGGGCAGTCCCGGCTGGCCTGCGCGAAGCCGGATACGCCTTGGGCTACTCCCGCTTCCGGGTCGCCATGCGGGTCGTGGTCCCTGCCGCCTTTTCCGGTATCACCGCCGCATTTATTCTTGGGATGTCACGAGCCGTGGGCGAAACCATGGTCGTCGCCATCGCGGCCGGGCAAAATCCCAATTTTTCTTTCAATCCCACCGAAGGGGCAGCAACGATCACGGCCTACATCGTACAAATGGCCATGGGGGATTTGCCTCACGACTCTATCGCCTACCAATCCGTGTTTGCCGCTGGAATCGTGTTGTTTGTCATCACGCTGACCTTCAATTTGATCGGATTCTTCCTTCGGCGACGCTTTAAGGAGGTGTACTAATGGTGAAAGCCGACGTGTCCCAGGTCTCCCTCCCCGACTTGGCCGGCATTGTTGATGCCAACCGCCGAACAGATTTGGTCATGGCCGGCATCGGCATTTCGGTATTGCTTATCGCCATGAGCTTATTGGCAGCTGTGGTCATCGACCTGATCGTGGGCGGATGGCCCAGACTCATTAACCCAGATTTCTACCTCAACTTTCCCTCACGCCATCCTCTTCAAGCAGGAATTGTTTCTGCTTGGGTCGGCACAATCCTGGTCATGCTCGTCACCGCCGGCATCGCCATTCCGCTGGGGGTTGGAGCGGGGGTGTACTTGGAAGAATATGCTGCTCGGAACTGGATCACGGATTTCATTGAAATCAACGTCAGCAATCTGGCCGGGGTACCTTCCATCATCTACGGGTTATTAGCCCTTGGCCTGTTCATCCATGGGTTCGGGCTGGGAGAGACGATCCTGACGGCTGGCCTGGTGCTCGCATTGCTGATTTTGCCGGTCATTATTGTGTCCACCCGTGAAGCCATTCGTGGTATTCCCCTTGATTTGCGGGAAGCAGCCTATGGGCTGGGTGCGGACAAATGGCAGACCGTTCGCCTATACGTGCTGCCCGCTGCGCGGTCTGGCATTTTGACCGGAACCATTGTGGGTTTGGCTCGAGCGATTGGAGAAGCCGCGCCGGTTATCACCATCGGGGCCTTGACCTTTATCGCGTTTTTACCCCCCTCCCCACTTCAAGCCAGTCCGCCTTTTATCAATTTTGAATGGCTGGAAAGCCCATTTACCATCATGCCTATTCAGATGTTCAATTGGGTCTCACGACCTCAGGCAGAATTTCACATCAATGCCGCCGCGGCCGGAGTCATTCTCATGGTGATGACCTTGGCCATGAATGGAGTGGCAATCTGGTTGCGCTATCACTTACGCCGCCAGGTTCGTTAGCTACCGGTGACGCCCCAGCGGAAGATCGTGTGATGACCGCCCAGCCAAATCAAGGAATCACGCAAATGACACAGAAGAGTTCTCATGACCCAAACGTCACGCCAATGTTGCCCAAGGCTTCGGCCGCAACCAATACCGAACGAGAATCGCTGGCGGCGGAAGTACGGAAACTCAGTTTTTGGTATGGTGAAACCCAAGCCTTGAAGGAAATCACCTTGCCGATCGCCAATCGCAAAGTCACCGCGTTGATCGGCCCATCCGGGTGCGGAAAAAGCACCCTCCTCCGATCCTTTAATCGTATGCATGACCTCTATCCGGGCAATCGGTATGGCGGAGAGATTTGTCTTTTTCCGGAAAATCACAACATCATTGACCTTGATCCCTTCATGGTCAGACTTCGAATCGGGATGGTGTTCCAAAAACCCAATCCTTTTCCCAAATCCATTTTTGAAAACGTGGCGGCCGGTCTCCGCATTCAAGGTGTCCAGAACAAAAAACTGTTGGGCGACCGGGTAGAACAAGCCTTGCGAAATGCGGCCTTGTGGGAGGAAGTAAAGGATCGGCTTTCACAGTCGGCCTACGGCCTCTCAGGTGGCCAACAACAACGATTATGCATAGCCAGGGCCCTGGCCCCACAACCTGAAATCCTCCTACTGGACGAACCGACTTCGGCATTGGACCCCATTGCCACCGCCAAAGTCGAAGATCTGATTACGGAAATTCGCAATCGGTTCACGGTGATCATTGTCACCCACAACATGCAGCAAGCAGCCCGGATCTCGGACTTTACCGCCTACATGCATCTGGGCAAACTGATCGAATTCGCTCCGACAGGAGAGCTGTTTACCACGCCGCAAGAAAAACTGACGCGGGATTATATCACCGGCCGGTTTGGATAAACCGGTGGAACACATGTTTCGAAAGGATCATCATGAACCATCAACACACTCTACGCGTCTTTGACGAAGACCTGAACAGCCTTCGGCAGGAGATAGTGGCACTCTCAAACCACGTGTCGGAACAACTGCACCGCGCCGTGACCGCGTTGGTGGAGAACGATGCCACCCTGGCGGAGCAGGTCATTGCCAACGACCGTATTGCAGATAACCTTCAAGAAAAAATCCATACACACACGACCCGCACCCTGGCGCGGCAACAGGCCATGGCTGACGACCTGCGTGCGATTCTGGCGGCTTCTCGCATCGCAATCCATTTGGAGCGAATCGGGGATTACGCGAAAAATACCGCCAAACGCAGCCGGCATTTGTCACAGCACGATATTGCCGAATTGACCGAACAATTCCAATGGATGGGGAAACGCATTCAATCCATGTTGTCCCAGGTCACGGAGTCCTACATTCACCATAATGCCCCCTTAGCCAACGTCGCCTGGGTGGATGACGCAGAATTGGACGCAGTTTATGCCAACCTGTTTCAGCATCTGCTCGGCACAATGAACCAGGAAAGCAGAAACATCGAAGACGGGATCCAACTATTATTTATCGCCAAGGGGTTGGAACGCGCCGGCGATCATGTGACCAACATTGCGGAGGAAATATACTTGATGGTCACCGGACTTCCTTTGCAAGGCCCCCGCCCCAAAATCAGTGAACTGTTATAAAGCATTAGACGTACCCCACACTCAAGCATCCTCTAGACCTCAGAATCCGATAGAAGGCTTTCCTCACTACTGCCGGCCGCAGGTGTGAGAGAAGACCTTAATCGGATTCCCGTTTGTTCTTCTGTGTCTGGGGAGCGATCGAGTGGCCTAAGAATTCCCGATACCGGATGGCAACTTGCCAGGGTTTACCTTTAAAAAAACTCCCAATTTCTCCATCAGGAGACTCCACCATAAACTCTCGTGGCTCAAAGACGAGCTGGCCGGGTTGAGGCTTTAATTGCTCAAGAGAACTGGTGCGAACAGCGTCTACGTCATATTTCGATCGCTGAGTATCCTGCCAGAGGGGAGTTTTAACGGAAAAGTTGCTCACGACAACGTAAAAATTCCCCCCGGCTACATAGAATCCGCCCGAAGTGGTAATTTGAAAATTCTTTTCAAGATCATCCGTTTCAATTTCAGCAGTTTCGAAGAAGGTGACCATCTCTTCCGGAGTGGCCTGTCTCAACCCTTTGACAATCAAGGGAGCAAAAAATTGAATCTCTGATGGGCTGAATACGGGATGTAATGAGGAACTTCCAGAGGACGAACCAGTGTACAGGCCGCTTTTTTCTGCTCGGATTCCCTGCATGACTTGGATCATTTCCTCTTCGGTGAAAGACACTGGATGGTCATAGCCTTTTCCGCCATAAGCATCCCGCATAGCCTGTAACGCCACCACACGATTGGGACTATCCAAAATTTTCAACGTTTGGAACTGGGGCGTCTGACACCCTCCCAAAAAGATCCCCCCAGCCACCAAAAGACCCATCAACCCTACAGATCGTTTCATACTAATATTCCTCCAATCAAACATGATCATCACCCTGCCTTTTGCAGTCATTCTACCTGAGACATCCACAGCAAAAGGAGGGGCGCAGACGAAATGTTACACATGCGTCATATACTTGCGACGCAGGTATAACACAAAACCACTACACTTCATCATGAACCGTTATATTAACAAAGGAGAAGAACATGGTACGAGTTAAACAGTTAATGACCCGTGAGCTGGCCTGTGTGGAGTTCACACAAGCGGTATCAGTGGCAGCCAACCTGATGCGAATTCGCAAAATTGGAAGCCTGTTGGTGAAACGTGGAGAAGAATTGGTGGGCATTGTGACGGAAAGCGATATCGTGAGAAAGGTCGTGGCCTTTCACTTTCCTTCGGAGTATATCCAAGTCGGGGCCATCATGAGCAGCCCCCTTGTCTCTATTGATGAATCCGATTCGATCTTTGAGGCCGCCGGGATTATGAAGGCGGCTCACACAAGACATTTGGTGGTAGGCAATGATTCCCATGTGTTCGGTATGCTTTCCGTTCGTGACTTATTAACTCCTGTCGCAAAGGATGAACTATAAACCCATGAAAGCCACATTGCCATCGAATGACTCCTCTATGTTCAATACCTCCTTTCAACAGTCATCCGCATGGCTGGCCAAAGCGTTGGAAGCCGACCTGACCCATTTCTGGATGAAAGGTATTAAAGCCGTCCTCAGCCTCTTAATTGTCACCATCCTCGTAGGCCTTTCTGGAGGCGTCCTAAGAATTTTTTTGAATTTAGAAGCCCTGTTCACGGAACCCCTCGAACAGGTCTTTCGTCAACTGATCGTGGACACGTTGATAATTCTGGCGATTGTAGAGGTGTTTAAAACCACCGTAACCTATTTTTCCGAAGGACGCGTGAAAGTCACGTTCATTGTCGATACGATTCTCGTGGTCATGCTTACCGAAATAATCTCGAAATGGTTTTCGGAAGCCCACCTGGAACAATGGATGATTCTCGGTGGAATTTTAATGGTGTTGGCCATCATCCGGGTCGTCGCCGTCCAATGGTCCCCGACACGAGGGGAAAATACTCCGGAATGGACTCCAACCCCAAAAACGCACTAACCTATAGCCAGCTGGACGGTTTTTCCTATCCCCTTCCCAGCAGATTGAAATTTTGTCAGTCCTCACTATTCAAGCCTGCCACACCCTTGAAATAATTCTTGAAAGAACTAAGGGAGATAATCGGATAGGGAACGATGCCGAGACAGAGAAAAACCGCCGACATGCTTCAAAGCCGATCGCACAAAGACTCACTGCAATCTTGGAGTCGTCGCGATCAGCAAGAAAATGAGGCGCCACCATGCACCGTATTCTATGCTGAGTCCCACCCCTGACGCCGAGGACACAGCTAACTCGAACATGTCAGGAACCAGCAAAATCAGGCAAAGACACGGAAGGTTTCCATTCTCGTTGTCCAATCAGGATAAAACATCTATGGATGTCCTCAGAGGTAAGTTGGAGGATATCCGGAATGAATATCTTTTCAGATAGCGTTACCAAAAAGCCAAGAGCTTTATCACCCGTCATCTCGTTCCCCAGACGATGGGTTCCGGAATCCGGGTTCAGCGTAATAACCATTCCCTCAAGTAAAGTCACCGGTGCTGTTTACGCTAATGCAGGATACCTGGAAAAAATCAGACCCTGCAGTGCCGACCATAAAGGACAATACAGCCTTCAGGCCAAAACACTATCCTACATACCTGTGTAGCCTGCGATGCTACGCCATCCCGAATGTCTTTATACAAATAAAAGACCTCAATTTTTCGCCGGATCGTTCTTCCGAACGGTCCTTGATTCCTTCACGTGATTGCATGGTATTCAACAGCACCGGTTAACCAAGACATCCTGAAATGTTACCGGCCGCTAACGATTCGGAAATCTCGTTGTAATAGCACCCTGTCATGCTACAGAGAGCATCGAGTAAGGATGACATACCAAAATCAACAGGAGACACTCCATGAAATTCATGTTCTTGACACTGGGAATTCTCGTACTCCTTCAGCCACTCCTTTACGGCATTCATACCCTTCTCCATCTCTCCAGACGCCCACGCCTGTGCTATCCGATTTTGCATGGAAATGGCCCGAAGGGAAAATTCTCGCTGGTGGCCTAACTGCCGCTCCCAACCAAGGTGAGGGGCTTTAGATCTTTCCCTCTGTGTATTGAATAACGAAAGGAGCAGAACTATGGTTCGAGTAGAAGACCTCATGAAACAGGATCTTGCATCAGTAAATTGCGGAGACCTCGTCTCTCTAGCGGCGACCTTGATGCGTGTTCGCCGCATCGGTAGTGTATTCGTCAAACAACACGGACATATTGTTGGCATCATCACTGAAGCCGACATAGTTCGCAAAGTGGTATCGACCCACCGGTCGCCTGAACAAACCACGGTTGAAACCATTATGACTGCTCCCGTGATCACTATTGATCAAGACGCACCAATATTCGAAGCGGCGGACCTGATGGATCGTTCCGGCATCCGCCATTTGGCCGTCACCCACCGTTATGACATTGTCGGCATCGTGTCGGTTCGCGACCTTCTACACCCGGTGGCCATCGATGAATTCTAATATTCACCTCCCAATGCTGGCTCTAACCCTCATGTATCACACACGATTGAACTCGCGAATGTCATGAAGACAATCATCACAATTCATTCACTTCGACATACGGCCACCACGATGCGCCCCCTGCCGCCTTCACCGCCATCAACGGATCTTCCTCATCTCTACGGACATCTTAAGATTGCTTACAGAGACGAGAAGGGAGGGTCTTTGTCGTGCCCATCTATGTGAAATTCACAGAATCTGTTTGAGTGGCACCAAATGATCATGATCGGCCGCCTGGGCCTCTAGACTGGACAATGGCGACGCCATGACGAAACAATGCCCTGAGGCTCTGGCCAGGGCGAAACCCAAATAGTCTATTTTGATGTCACGCGATTCTCTTGTGTGAGGCTGTAGACGGGACAACAACCCGAAGAATTTACTTTCATACGTTACCAGGTGTGAAAATATGCCGCTGTCAGTGCAAGAATACAACGTTTTCCGATCACTTCAAAGACGAATTGGAGAAGCGTTAGTTGACGTGAGTAGCCCGGATGAGACAAAAGGACCGAAATGATTTACAAACGGGATGAAAGCTCAAAAATTAATGGCTTTGACCGACATTCCAACAGCAACGATCATATTCATATTCGAGATACAGGGTCTTGTCAAAAAAAGCAGACTGATTCCATTCGGGCAGACGTAGCATGGGTTAGCATACAACTCTTTTAGAACTTATCTATCGATTGTTTTTTGATGTCCTTCCATTCTTTCCGAAATTCATCCATCCCGGCATAGACTGCCTCTTTTATCGTCTCCTGAATCTCCTCCAATCCCTTGCGAGTCCTGGACATGATGTCCTGGTAAGTCTCAACGGTTTTATCTTGCAGATCGTTTAAATCTTCTCCTTTTCGACGAACATAATCACGAATTTGTTCACGGGAGTCACGCCCCGATTGAGAAGAGAGCAGTAATGTGGCAACAGATCCAATGACTACACCCATGACAAATACACCTAGCATCTTTCCATCCACAGCATCTGATTCATGGTCACGCATACATTTCCTTACTTAAAACGTTAAACTCCGAATAAAAAATATTTTACAATTAATAAGTACCATGAACGCTGATTCTCGTGAACAGACAAATCCCTCTCAGAGAACAGCAAAAAGTAGCCTGGAAACAAATCGCACATATCATGAAATGTGCTGATGCACCGCAACATACCCACATCAACATACATGTCTCCACAGGTTCTCTCACAGGTCTCCCTCGTTGCGTAGCATTCACCTGCTCCATGCGTGAGTCCTCCTTTTTGCCCCCTTTATGAGTCCAATTTTGTGGACTATGTCCTGAGGGAGTAAAACCGGATTCTTGCCTACGAGGTCTCCCCCTGAGCTAAGCACATCTGAATGACTGTTAAGTTCGGGCATCCCGATACTTCAAATAACCTTCACAACCTTCATGGCCACACCGGCATTTTCCTACCGGTGCCGTAATCACATTTGCGCATTCTTCCGAACAGTATTCCTCTCCCTCTGAATTCTGGCATGAACATGGAGGATGGGCACAGACGGTGTTCATCAACAAAACCTCACTTTCTTCCAGACATCGGAGTTTACTATGCTAAACCATGAATGAACCCATTGAATTTCAGCCGATTTTTCCTGCAATTTTTCAACAATACTTAATCCCGAAAATACATTTCTCTTCGTAATTATGTCTATTATTTTTCTTCCTTAGCAACATTTCTACCCGAGGTTATCATTCCTATGGAGAAAGGGCTACCTCAATGTCATCGGGTTTTTCAAGGTGCCCAGAAGAATCCCCGTTTTTCTCAATTCGGAAGGTAAATGCCATCTTCATTTACATTGTCGCCTCCAAAGGTAAGGTCTCCTTCTGACCTCCTCTTCAAAAGCTTGAACATGTTCTCTACCCGTGGGTCACATTTGCCATCATGCCTCTATTTGCTCTGGCTAATGCAGGAGTGGTTATTACCACGGACTTTACTTCACTCGTCAACAATGCCCTCTCAATTGGAATTGTGCTGGGATTATTACTCGGCAAGCCCTTGGGCATATGCCTAGGAGCCTGGGTGGTGGTTCAGTTTGGTCGTTCCGACCTTCCATCCCACCTGCACTGGCCACAAATTATTGGGTTGGGATTTATGGGAGGTATTGGATTTACCATGGCTATTTTCATTGCGACGTTGGCTTTTCACGAATCTTCCGATTTACAAACAGCTAAATTGGCCATTTTAACCGCATCTTGCCTATCTGCCTGTATTGGCTTACTCCTGTTATCGAAATCAACCAAAACGCCGACCGGGAAACGCACCTCATAGTGATAACCTAGAGTCCCCTCCTTCCTTGAGTTCTTCTAGGCCATTTTATCTCACTTTCAAAATTTTTGAATTTCAAACCCAGGGTTTTCCTGAAGTCTTCCATGAAGAAAAATTGGATAAATGTTAATTATCTTTACGATTTCTCAATATTTAAAAATTAACCAAAGGAGCCGTTCATGCCTTTCATGACCGTATTCCCAAAACCGTCAAAGACGCCATCCGCACCGAGCTCCATGAGACGCTTAAATCTATTGGGAATGTGTTTTTGACTGGATGTCTGGTTTTTCCCGGTGTAGTTATCACTCATGAAGGAAATAGCACGAAAGGAATCGAATCCCTGTCTGGGAAGCGTGTCATAAATGGAACTGCGGAAGACGTCAGAGGGGAACAGGCCAAGGTAAATACAGGGGAAGGTCAACCTCGATATCTGCCCATGAATCTCCGTGAGGAGAAAGGGCTCTCCCTCTAAAAATGGGGTTCGCGTTGAAATAACCGTCAACGATCAAAACCTCATTGTCGATGTTCATCTGGCAGGAGAAGAGTCACATCATCGAATCGTACATGGTGTTTTGACCCAGCCACTGGTAACCGGCCACGAAAAGACTGTCATTCAGTCGAAGGAGGGTCAAAAGGAATCGCATAAGATCAGTTCAGTGGCCAGGAGCAAAGTGGCGTCCATTCCGGGTGGCGCAGAAGCCACATTCCTTATTGATGAAATGAATCAGATCGTGAACGTCACAAGTGAGAATCAGACAACCGTGAACAAAGTCCAACATCTTGGGGAAAAGGTCTCCCCTGAAAGGGAATTTCAAAAAGGTTTCAGGAGCTCTGAAACAACCCCTAAAAGATAATATGATTGCTGTTCAACAAAATGGAGAAGAAGAAGATCGTTATGAAGTGCGTCCTCTGATTCAGGAAAAGTTCAAAAAGCTTTCTTCAGGGCAAGAAGTCGTTTTCTTTATCAACGATGAAGATAAGGTCACTGATGTGGCTTTTGTAGAGAAAGAGTAAAGATCCCCTGCGCAACGGAATAAGCGTCACTTTCCCTTGAGGGATCATAAAGGATTTTTGCATTTTGGAGATGACCCACGTTGCTGAACGGCGGCTAGGCTCAATGAGTGCAGCCAATGCCAGTTCGTCCTTTCCATTGTCCCCCGATCTTTAACCAATATCGACAAGCCGAATCTACCGTCATGCCCAGATAGAGGAAGGCGGCTATAGGCAACACAATCCCATAGGTTGGAGCCAATGAGTATAGCCGCAATGTGGGTTGAAACGTATACACCATGATAAACCAAGCGAAGACCGCCAGCACTCCCCCCAGAGCACTTCCGTGAAGTGGCCAGGTCAAAGCGACAAGCGGTGGGAGGAGATAGACAACCACCAGACCCATGACGGTACCCACAAGCATCAAAGGGGAATACCTCAGTTGGGTGTAGGCAGTCCGTTTTACCATTGCCCAGATGTCATGAAGCCCTACATAGGGGCGAATGCTATGCTCTGAATTCGTTAGACCCACCCAAATCTTTCCTACCCGCTTAATTGCCGTCCCAAGGGCACAATCATCAATGACTTCACCGCGAATGACTGCGATCCCTCCTATCTGAATCAGTGCACGATTCCTCACAAGGATGCAACCTCCAGCTGCGCCTCCCACAGTTGATTTGTGATCATTAATAAGGGGAAAGGGATAGAGTTTTTGAAAGAAATACACAAATGCTGGAATCAGCAGCTTCTCCCAGGCATGTTGACAGTGCAATCGGACCATGAGCGACACAAGATCAAGTCCCTCGAATTCGGCTTTAGAAATCAGCTCTCGCAGATTTCCCCGACTGTGCTCGATGTCAGCATCCGTCAAATATCGATAGACGGCATCCGGCCAGTGCTTCTCAGCGTACTGCAATCCGGTATGGAGAGCCCAGACCTTTCCCAGCCATCCAGAGGGCCGATCCTTGGCGACTTTCACAGTGAGGCGTGCTCCCCCTGGGTGTTCGGTAGCAAGCTGACGCGCAATGTCGGCTGTACGGTCCTCACTTTGATCATCCACCATCACAATGTGAAATTCCCCTGGGTAGTCTTGGTCTAAGAGAGACCGCAGCGTCCGTTCGATAACATCCACTTCATTCCGGGCGGGAACAACTACGACGACGGTAGGCCATTGTGTGGTTTTGAAAGTAATTGGCCCATCCCTACCGAGTCGCTGGTCGGCATACCAGAAGCGGCCATGCCCAAACGAGAGGTAGAGCCAGGTTACCAAAGAAAGAGCTGTGGCCAAAAAAATATAGACCTCAAGATGGAAAAAAGGAATGGGCCAAAAACTCATAGAGCCTCCCCATACATAAACTTCATACGATCACAAATCATGTGAGTTCCCTCAAGAACCAGATTTTTTGTTTCCTTTAAGTCTTGTCTCCGTAAAAAGTGTTACAAAAATCGATGTGCAGCTCCCTCAACAGCGAGAGTCAATTCATTCCCGTGATTTCACTATCCCACGACATCCCGCACGGGACAACCGGACTGAAGACAACGGCTTCGATCCCATTGTTGGCAGGGCAAACGTGTTGCCTTTCACATCGAGAACGAATTTAAGGAGAATGGCAAATTTATTCCAGGGAATCCTGGGTAAGGGCCACAGCTTTGATTTGAGCGTGGACTTTCTGCCCTGGCTGGAGCTTGAGGATCGCTAACGATTTTCGGGTAATGGTAGCCAGCAAGGGACAGCCAATATCTAATTTAATATCCACAAACGGTTGATTCGACTCAATGGGTCCGATTTCCAGGACAGTCGCATCCAGGACATTCAGCACACTGGTTTGAAAAGCAGGAGGGCTGGCAACAAGACTGACATCCCGGGCCAGGATTTGCACTCGTAATGATTCTCCTATGGATGAATGTTGATGGGGCACTGACAATTGACCGCCGGAAAAATTGAGAGTGGTGAGCCCGAATTCCATATCATGCTCCGCCACACGAGTATCAATGACTGCACCAATGTGGCTATCCGGGATGACACGGCGGCTGCCTACTTGAGAAAAGACTTCAGCAAGAGGCCCGATAGCGGCCACGCTCCCTTCTCTCAACAGGATGAGAGTCCTGGCGAGTTGCACCACTTCATGCAGCGCATGACTCACATAGATTATGGGAATCCTGAATTCCTTATCCAGCCGTTGGATAAAAGTCATGACTTCCCGCTTTCGGTGAACATCAAGGGAGCTGAGCGGTTCATCCATGAGGAGCAAGCGCGGGCTGGTTAATAAAGCACGCCCAATGGCCACTCGTTGTTGTTCTCCGCCAGACAGGTGGGTTGGCCGGCGTTCCAACAACGAGTCTAAACCCAGAATCCCGACGACCTGATCAAGTGAAATATGGCGCTCCGATTTCGGTATCCGCTTCCATCCAAACAGTAAGTTCGATCGGACGCTCTGGTGAGGAAATAAACGGGGCTCTTGAAATACATAGCCAACCGGACGTTGGGAGAGTGGAAGAAAAATATTGTGAGTTTCATCCTGCCAAACCTGTTCTCCAAGAGCGAGAAATCCATCCGGTGATCGCTCCAATCCGGCGAGACAGCGCAAGAAAGTGGTTTTACCACATCCGGAAGGACCGAATACGACCGTGATCCCTTCGGCAGGTACACTCGCCTTCACCTGCAAGTGAAATGAGGGAAAGAATACCTCGAATCTGGCTGTCAACTCGCTCATGAGACGTGGATAGGCAAGCGGCGGTTTACCGTATAGACCATAAGAAGGACCAGAAATGAAAAGACGAGAAGTCCTGCCGACAGCACATGGGCCTGAGTATATTCCAGCACCTCCACATGATCGTATATGGCAATGGAGAGTACCTTCGTTCTCCCTGGAATATTCCCGCCTACCATTAGAACCACGCCAAATTCTCCAAGGGTATGTGCAAATCCAAGGACAATGGCTGTGAGATACCCGCGAGAGGCCATAGGAGAGGCAATAGTGAGAAAGGTGTCGAGTTTTGAGGCTCTGAGCGACCAGGCCGCCTCTAACGGCTTTCTCCCGATTGCCTCAAAGGCGCCGTGCAAGGGCTGAACGACAAAAGGGAGCGAATACAAAGCAGAAGCAATGACGAGTCCGGTAAACGTGAACGAAAGCGCCGATCCGGTTACCGCCTGCGAAAGGCTCCCGATCCATCCATGGGGACCCAATAAGACAAGTAAATAAAATCCAAGCACCGTGGGCGGTAAGACGAGAGGCATCGCGACTACTGCCTCAACGACCGTCCGGGCTCGGGACCGGGTGTGGGCAAGCCACCAGGCAATGGGAGTCCCAATGATCAAAAGTACGATCACCGTCACTCCGGCCAAGCGCAAGGTCAGCCAGAGAGGTCCTAAATCCACCTCAGATAATGTCATGGCTCCCTATGTAGCATGATCATCATTGGAATGAAAGTTCTTTTCTCATTGGTCGATATGTGGTCCATTATGGCAGCCCATAGCCAAATCGCTCAATAATGGCCAAGCTTTTATCCCCTTTGACATACTCCAAGAATGCTTTAGCGCCGGAATGGTTCTGACCAGTCATTAAAAGAACCACTTCCTGTTCGAGAGGATCGTGGAAGGAGGCTGGCACATCCCATCGGCTTCCGCTCCCGTTGATTTTGGGATCCAAAACCTGGGAAAGGGCCACAAATCCGAGCTGAGCATTCTTCGAAAACACGAATTGAAAGGTTTGTCCGATATTTTCGCCTTGGACCATCCGGTCATGGAGGGATTCCCAGAGGTCCAACTTCTTCAGTGTTTGCTCGGCGGCCAGCCCATAGGGTGCGGTCTTCGGATTGGCAATGGCCAGGTGTTCAAAGTTTCCCTTTGAGAGGACAATCCGCCCATCTTCATTCACCAGATTTGACTCAGGACTCCATAATGTCAGACGCCCCACGGCATACACAAACCGACTTCCCTTGACCGCCAGCCCTTCTTCTTCCAATAATTGTGGTCTCTTCACATCAGCGGAAAAAAAGACCTCGAATGGGGCTCCGTTTTGAATTTGAGCGTACAGTTTTCCACTGGATCCGGAACTGACCACAACAGTATGTCCCGTATCAGTCTTAAAATTCCTGATAATTTCGTTCAGGGTATTTAAAAAATTTGCAGCAACGGCTACCCGCACTTCTTCGGCTACAGCGGTGGATACGAAACCGGCACCAAAGATCATAAAAGCAAAAGCATAAATTCGAAAAAACATCATGCGCCTCCCATCATGAACCAATTTTGAGTAAGTAGGTCTGCTATAACCTGTAGTCATTCCAATTCATCACGATCATGGAGTTTCCGTGACGGGTGAGCCATTCAATAATAATGGCTCACCCTCTACCTATGGCCTTCCATGCTTCCAATCGACCCGGGCTTGGAAATTCTTCAATCCGTCCTCGACCTACTCCTTGATCAGCATGACTTCCGTGGCTTTGATCGCCACCGTCACGGGAGTTCCAGCTGCGAGTTGCATCTCGTCCAGAGATTGGCGGGTAATAGCGGCTCCCAAATGCAGAGATCCAGCGGAGACCTTTACGAAGCCCATGGCCTCTCCTTTATCAATGGATTCGACCTGACCTTTGAACAAATTTCTGGCGCTGATTTTGATCTGCGCTCCACCATCTTTGATTAGCATAGCTTCCGTGGATTTGACGACTGCGGTGACGGAGTCGTTTGCTTTGAGAGCAAGTCCCTTCACCCCATGGTTGGTCACGGCTGAGACAACCGTGTGATCCCCTGCTTGGATGGTGACAAGACTCATGGCTTCTCCCGATTGAATGTTGGTGATACGACCTTTGACTTGATTCTGCGCACTGATCATCGAAGCACCTCCTTAAGATAAAAACGTGAATAGACAAATAGCCCCTTTACCGCCTAGAGTAAATGCCAACCCTATCCAATGAATAAAACCCTAGAGAAGGAATAGGAAACAAACACCTTTTTTATGCTCCTCCTTGCGGCCCTTGCAAGACTGTTTATGGAACATAAATTACTATGGGCATCCTGGGACGCAAAGGGATTACACTCTTTCTCGTGTGCCTTGCACTCATCGTGATTTTGGACGTCCAGCATGCGTATTCCGGCCTCACGGTTTGGACAATTGTGTAGGAAGCTTTGGATCGATGATCTGGATTCTCACGATATTCGACACATTCCGTGCGCCTGACTTGTCTGCGGGACTGATGCTTCGAGCAAACCCCGCCGAGCCCAGGAGCGCTCCATCTTTTTCGTATGCGACGACGATTTATTGGATGGCCTAGGTTGGAAATGTTCCGCAGCTTCGATTCCGCCTTCCATTTGTGCCCAGGCCTGAGCCGCCCATCCTGTACCCACCCAGAACGTTCCCATCATCATTCCCACGAACATCGCCCGCCACATATGATTTCTCATCAACTCACCTCCTTGCACTGCCTCGCCAGGTCGTTCCGGACCGAGGCTGTTTTTGTCTGAGCGAGAATATAGAGCAAGCCGCCCAATGTCCGGTGGCTCCTGCCAAGCAAATAATGACCGCAGGAGAATACCCATGCACAGATTCCAGGAAAGCGCCCATGATCTTGACGCATCTCATCTGTTCACCTTAATGGATGGAATTTTTCGGCCCGTAACACAATAGGGAATTGGCGAAAGGTGCCGCTCCTTAAGGGGAGCGGCATCGAATTGGTCAAGGGGGGACATAATGCAGGAGGAGTGCGGCTCCTTTTACGCCTACCCTTGACGCCACGGGAAGGCGAACTGGTGCAGTTCAGGTCGCCCCCCATCTACTATGCAAATGCGTTTTCCATTGAACCATTCTCTCGTCAGCCATCACTTTCTCTCGTTCAAATTTGAATCGGTTTTTCTGAGGCGGGAGAGTTGAGGGATGGTCTACCGAGACCTCGTCATGACAAGCAAAATCCACCAGACGACAGGGCGTCATGGGCTTCCCGAACGATTGAATCCAAGCTTCATGTTGACCCACAATCACTGTCGCGGCCCTTCCTGGCGGCCAAAGATCCGCACGGGCCCTCTCGCCAGTCACATGTGCCGACACGACCGCCTGTCCGATTCGCAAGGTGACGAATACCCCACTGTGGCGTGTTTGGTTCGTAGAATGGGTCCGGGTAATCGAACCCTCTGGGGCTGAAAGGGAGAAAGGGAATCGGATTCGGAACCACCCTGCGGGGAAGAAGCCACGTCAACAGCACCTTCCACAGATCGGATACCGACCGCTCGTGGATCAATCAACAGAACCACTCGATCACCAACCTGTGTGGGTGTGCTACTGGCCCCAAGAGTTCGTTGGCTGTATAACGTGAGCTGTTCACCACGCACCTTGACGGTCGTCATATTGGAAATACACGAGTTATTCTCAAACCGCGATGCAAGGACAATTCGTCCTTCCCAGTGCGTCCAACGTCCTTTAGGAGGCGAGAGTTCAGGTGCCACGAGATAAATGGCGTCCGAAGGTATCTCGACCTCCAACCGTTGTCCCAGGCGGATCGGGAGTGTGCCTTTGTCTTGGGTATTGCCTCTGACCTTCAAATTCTAACGCTTCCCCTACACGAAGCTTGAGGGTTGAATCCAACAGTCCCTCTTGAATCCAGACAATCCTGCCTTTGACGCGGTTAATCTGCGGGATAAGCACTCGCATAAATTGTTCTGTTGCGGATATTTCACTCCTAACACCTCCCTGTCCAAGCTTGACAATATTCCCATGCCGTTCCCCCTTCTTGGTCAGATGTCAGCAGAAGGGTGTCACTCGCCTTCTTATTTCTGAATGGGTGTCTCCAGGCCTTCCCTCATTCAATCAATCAAGCTTCATTGCAATAGGAAAGTGGCTACCATTTTGTCGGAGGCAAAGAATTTTTTAGAGTCTGACTCTCATGGACATATAGAAATAATCCGTATCTTTTTCTCCTCCTGCCGGCAAATTGGCCGAAGCGGGAAGCCGGCTAAAATAGGACCCTTTGAACCAATGATCGTACCCGGCATCAAATTCAAGATTTTGGCTGACTGTCCATGTCGCACGTAATTCCAGATCATGTCCTAAATAGTTTCCGGACCCGCCTGTGGGATCCTGTAAGGCTATCTGCGCATTCACGGCACTGCTTTGAGCCAGATACCAGAATCGTTGTTTAATTTGCATCTTTACCCCTTTAGCGGGCTTCACAACCAACCTCCAACCGGGAGAACTGATATTGGACCGGAGAAATGGTCCGAATAGTCCCGTCGCCATAAAATCCCATCGTCGGGCTCCGAACAAAGGATCAAAGGTTCCACTTTGGCTTCCTCCCTGGGTGCGGGTACCGCTGGCATAGGAATATTGCACCAAAAACTGAGGAGTCCAGGGCACATTAAACGTATAGCCAACTTGCGCATTGGGATTATAGGCAAAATGATCGACCTGCCCTAAATGCCCGACTTGAACGGCCGCTTCCAATTCATAATCGAATTCACCAATTTTAGGATTCTTGTAGAGGCGCATCCCATACGTCCCATACGTACGATGAAAATTTTTATTTTTTTGTCGTTGATCGTTTAATCCATAATAATAGGCATCGATATTCATCCAGGGGATTTGAAGGTTTTCCACATACGCGCCCCAAAATAAAAATTTTTTATTTTGCTCGTCGAGTTTGACCTCGTCCCGGATAACCGGTTCGGTGATAAAGGTGCGAAATCGCCAAAGCTTCTCTTTTCCAATCTGCCAATGAAATCCATCGAAGGCGTTCGTCGTATTTCGGAAATCATTGCGGGCAACGTACCGACGGCCTCCCAGGTCCAGAGTCATACGACCGAAATGCAGGTCGGTTCGCAATTCACTTCCGGCCAAATTGTCCACGGTTAATGATCCGAATAACTGTAAAATATCCCATTCATTGACTGTTGTATTATTGACAAAACCCCCAACCTGGGCCCCGTATTCGCGAGAATCCTGTCCTTCAAAAAGAAACCGGAGAGGACCATTCCCTAAACCGAAACGCACCCTGGACCGGAGGAGCCACTGAGAATCCGTTCGCCCGCCTCCAATTGCTGCAGTGGATCGCCAGGGATGGTCCACACTTTCGAAGCGCGTGCGGTTTTCAATCCCCAAATCAACGAAATCCGGTAGCCCCATCGCCGCCTTCAGATATCGATTCCATTGAGTCTCTTTTGACTGTATGAGCGAAGCATCAGCCGTTTCCTTCCAATTTTTTCCGTTCTGCGCTTCTGCCCGATCCTTAATCTGTTTAAAAAATTCTCCGTAAGCTGAACCCTTTTCAATGGCCAGGGAAGAGGTATTTGAAGGCATTGACTCCGCTGCCGACACCACCGTGAAAGCAATCACCATGACCATTCCTAATCCGGTCATTATCCAAGCTTTCACATTACTTGCCACTTTTCTCATTACGCCACGTCCTTCCTTATGCGTCAGAATGATCAAGAAGCGTGTCCCCTCCTCTCAAAAATCGGGCATAATGTAATTTTAAAATTAAATTATGTCAAGTATAAATGACAAAATATTTTGCTTCCGTAAACCAACAACGGCAGATACACCTTAAACTAAGGTGAAAGACATTCTGCTGCACCGCCAAAAAGACAATTGCATGGTGGAATGGAAAGGAGGCAGGGCAGTCTTGTAGCCTGAGATTACATCGAACATAGACTGAAAAAATAACGAGGAAGAAATGAAGGATGGACGGATTACGCGTGACAGCGATGGGAAGAAACGCTTGTCTTAAAGGAGTCGAAGGACACGTTGAAAATACTCCCCCTTGCTCAGCCCTTCAACGCGAAACAAATTCGAATATTCCCGGGATCGTCAAACGAAATCCCCTTGTGTGGCGTTTGTCTGTAAGATAAAGAAAGGTCTGCGGTGTGTTTCCTCAGCATCGTCCTCGAAAAGCTACCAGCCCACCTGGATTCGGGTTAACAGAGCGTTTTCCTGCTCAAAGTTTGTATTGTTCCGGGCTCCACCATTGAAAATACCATGTTCGAAATTCAACTGGATTTTGATCCGGTGGGCCAGGTGCCAATTGATCCCCACCGTCCAGACTCTGGCTTTTCTTGCACTGTTTGAAGAATCGGCAAATACCGGGAAGGCGTCCCGGTCCACTAATAATTCCTGGTATCGGGCTGCAAGTTCCACGGCTCCCCAGGCACCTTGCTCCAGATTGAACGGTCGCCGGGGCTTCACCCCGGTAAAAGACGCATTCTCACCGGTCAGCACATAGGACACTGCCACCTGCCACGCCCGATTGGTCAAGCGCTTTTCGACATTCCCGGAGGTTTGAAGATCTTGTATATTCCAAACATACTCCCCCAGTACGCCCAAAGGTCCCCATGCATAATACGCTTGCGGTGATAGCCGATAGCGATGCCCAGAGGTCTTCACTCCACCGCGATATCGAAAAAAGGTGATGCCATCAATTCCTGTGGCAGGAGTTTGAAAATTTGATGGAGTAAAGTTATCCCGGCCCGAGGTACCGCTCATTCCCGCTTGCAGCCCTCGCAACCATTCCCAGTCGGTCGCTAGGAAGGGCTGGGCAAACAACCGTACCATGTAGTCCTTCTCGCTGTTCGAGTCGAAACCCGTGATCGAACCGCCTGTGCTGGATGTGTCATCCCGCACACCATTGAAGACACCGACCTGATAGCCCAGGTGTTTTTCAAACAGATCCCCATGGAGTTGCACCCCAATATCCCGGTTCGGAATGAGATTCAAGGGCAGACCGCGCTCGACAAACATCGTGTCAGAACTAGACTGAAGCATTTCCAAACCCACAGGCGGTTTGAATTTCCCCGCACGCAGCCGGAGTACGGTCCAGTAATCGAAGCCGACATACCCATCGTACAGCCTGACTTGCCCCTGGCCAAAATCCGGCATAAGTTTGAAACTGATGTAACGGTACAGAGTCCCTTGGAAAATGGGACGAAAACGCCTGACCTCAAAGGTATTCGTAACGTTTGATTGTGTTGTGTCACCAAAATAGAACCGGCCATCCACTTGTGCATACCCCCCAAATCGCAGTTCAAATGCACGGTTTGCCGAACGCAAGAAAAAGCCATCTTGATCCCCTCCCATCACCGGGGCTTCTTTCGCACGTTGCGCTTCACGCTCTTCACTCAATTCTTGAAGACGGTCCTGAGACTGTAACTTCTTCTCCAATTCCTCCAAACGCTCCTCCAGGGTTTTGGGACCGGGCATGCATTGAAGATCTTCCTTCGGTTCGCTCAGACATACAGGCTCCGCCGCGACAAGTCCGCCTGTTCCTCCCACCACCACCACGAAGAGCCCTGTGATGACCAGCCAATGAACCGTTCGCATGTCTTCCTGTCCAGGATAAGACCTTCCGGTAATCCGGTTAGCTCACGCTTTACTCTGTTTGTATTGGTGTTCAAAATCGACGGGCACCAGCATGCTGATGGCTCCCGCAAAACCACCGTTTAAGCTACGTTCTCACTCTCATTAATTTTATTCGGGTATGATTCACAGCAAATCGAACCTTCTCCTTGCATTTGCAAGGATCGGCAAACAATGGCCATTGATTTCAACCTTCCGTCGCGGAGACATTAGATCGCCTTGAAAATCTCCTCCTGCCCTGGATTCAACTTGGTGGGGCAACGGCCGGGATACCATTAAAACGAGTTCCGATTTTTTAAAAGGCTCTTCTGCGACGATTATGATGTTTGCTTATGACGCATCAGTGGGGAAGGATTCCGATACATCTTTAAACATTGTACTTTGTAGATCCTGAAGCGAGACTGAACTGCGACTTCAGCTTGTCGTAAGGTTGGCGATGTTAGAATTGAATTCCGGATAAAGTCTGGTTGCTAACAAAAATGGAGGGGAAAAAGTAGGGCTTGATCTGCGGAGAAAAGGAAAAATGTTTCAGTATGATTCTGGGGTTTCTCCAGAGCACACCACGTCCGGCCAAGGGACATAGCTAACGAGCATTGGTGCTCTAGTCAGCTCATGGGAGAAAGCTTATGGCTGCTTCATGGAGCAACACAGGATTGAGAGATTTGAACCAGAAGAAATCCGGACTGGTTTATTAAACATAGCCTTCAACTATGATGATTTATGGCAACCAAACCCTGGCGAAAAACTCAGCCAGGCAAAGAACGCTGTTTTGCCTACCTAAGGACCACCTGCTTACCCTTTCTGATCAGCTGCTTCTTCTTTGTTACCGTATGCTGAATTTCACTTTTCATCGAAAAAAGAGCTATTCGGCGCGGTATCGACCATCAATACGTTCCTTCTTGAAGCTGTGATAAATTTAGTTATAGGCTCGGCATTGTTAATAATCAGTGTGATTTTGCTCCGCTTACTTTTTGGTTCTGGCCTCCTCTTATCGGCTGCCATTGTCCATCCTCTGGATATTGCTCATTGGATGACACAAGATCTTTGGTTCCCTTCAGGAATTTAAACCTTTCCAAGAATCTGTAGAGACACTTTTTTTAAAGTATGATCATCGGTATGATGACGTTTCGTCGGTCAACACAAGGAGATATTGTTATGAATTGTCTTTTATTGCGCCATGGCATTGCTGTTAACCCGGAGGAATGGGGCCGTTCTGAACGGGAGCGTCCTCTGACCAAAGAAGGCATCACCAAAACTGAACAGGTCGCTGCAGGGCTCAAACGATTGGGAATGAAGCCCACACACCTCTTGTGCAGTCCGTTAATCCGTGCCCAACAAACCGCGGAGATCACCGAAAGGGCTCTACAGATCAAAGCATCGATTCAGCTTTGCCCCGAACTGGTATATGACCAATCCCCTAAACTACTATTCCCTATTTTACAACAGCTCCCAAGCGATGCCTTCGTCATGTGCGTCGGACATGAGCCTCATCTTGGACAAACGGCGGCATTGATGATTTTTGGGAAGAACTGCGCAGGCCTTGCACTCAAAAAAGCTGGAGGCTGCCTGATTTCTTTTAATGAAATCGTAGGAGTCGGGCGGGGTCAATTAGAATGGTGGATGGCCCCTGCGCAGCTCAGAACACTGCGCTAAGGGCCTTTTGCACGGCACAACATTCACCACGTCTATCTTGTGAACAATAGGACAATACGCTTTCGATTGGCTTATGAGGCCGCAGGAGGCACCATTCCCATCTTCAATAGTCCATTGACGAAGACGCCTTCTTCCAGCAGAAAAACCGGTGCATCGATTTTCCCTTCCAATGTCGCTGGTGCCAGCAACTGTATTTTCTGTAAAGCCACAAAATCGCCTCGAAGAGGACCCTGGGCGACAATGTCTTTAGCCTTAACTGTGGCTTCAAGCTTTCCATCTTTTCCCACTTGAATCAGATCGCTTCCCAATATCTCTCCCTCGACAAATCCATCGATCCGCGCCATTCCCTGGACTTTCAACACACCGCTCAATCGGCATTTCTGACCTAAATACATTTGATACCCTTCCTCTTCAAGGCCAACCGTTGACACTCGCGATGCGCCTGTTTGAAAGGACTCTGCCATAACTCCTCCTTGTGGTTAGAATGCCACCAATTGTGTAAAAGGAAACCAGAGACAATCCTTGAAACCGCTAGAGTAAGGAGAACAACACAAAAGGTACCATTCCCAATAGGAGGGATAGGATAAATTTCATCCCAACCACAAATTATCTCGAAACAAAAGGTATCTGTCTTAATGTGAAAAAATGGTCAGTTCAAGGAGAGAGCAAGAGGGGAGCGCACCGAGGAACCCGAGAAAGGCCTGGAAAAGAATCGTCTATGGGATTCCTGAAAAAAGGAGTTTCTTCTTAAGAAAACCAAACACAACGAGAAGCCATCAAGCAACCAATTAAGACTTAACCGTGTGTCCCACCAATTCAACAGGGCAATGAAAAGTTTTCTCAAACAATTTTTTTCTTCGTTCTGTTGTCCACAATTCCAATTCCGGGTCATAGCGAAAAAATACATGGAGGCGAAGAGGCGTCCCGAGTTCAATGGATATTTTCCTGACCACAGAAAAGTGACTGCGATCCAGTCCATCGGCAATGCGAAGCATCGCGCTTAAACAGGACACAACCTTTCTCTGTTCGCGATCCAACAGTCGAAATCCCTGATGCTTGATCTTGGGCTGACCCCGTCGATGGTACCGCGCCACATTGGCCATTACCACCACTTCTTCAGACGAAAATCCCGGAAGGTCCGCATGAGTCATCAAATAGTATGTATGCTTATGATGTTTACTTTCACAGATCTGATGTCCGATGTCATGAAGTAAGGCCCCATATTCCAACCACTCCCGCTCCCTCTCTCCAAGATGATGCATGGACTGGGTCTGGTCGAACAAACTTAAAGCCAACTTCGCGACATGGTGCGAATGGGTTTTGGAATATTGATAGCGCCTGGCTAACAATAAGACTTGGCGGCGACGAACATGGGGAATTTCCTGTTCCGCCCGCAACCCTTCCTGGTGCTGCTGGATGAAATCGTAAATAACCCCTTCCCGAATCGCTTTATCACTGATGCGCGCCTGTTTGACCCCGATACGTTCCATAAGAATACGCAACACCAACACACCGGAATACAACGTATCCACCCGCCTGGGATCCAGGCCGGGGATCTTCAATCGCGCCTGCGTATCTTTTATTCGCAATAGCCTTTCAACCTCTCTGACTTCATCTAACTCGATCGTGGCCATGTCGATTTGTGAGAGGGGCCGCCCGGTCCGGGCCAAATAAATAATTTCCGTAAGGTTCCCCGCCATCCCCGATGTGGCCACAAGTTGATTAAATTGGGGATCGCATTTCTTCGATGATAAGGCTTTCTTCAAGGTTTGGCTGACCAGATTTTCCAGACGTTGGATCATTTTATTATCAGGAGTATCTGTCTTGAGAAATTGATCCTTCAACCGAATTGCACCCAACTTTAGACTACGCACAAACTGCAATCGCTTTTGCGTACAAGCCATCAATTCCACGGATCCACCGCCAATATCTACAATCATGGCGGGGAATCGGGAGAGATCCATACTATTCCTTACACCTAAATAAATCAGTCGCGCTTCTTCTTCCCCGGTGATAACCCGCACTCTAAGCCCAAGCTCTTTACGAACGAGCTTTAAGAAATCCCCTCCATTTGTTGCCTCCCGGACCGCACTGGTGGCAATCGGCACAATGGGATCAAATCCCTTATTCTTCGCCAGAATGGAAAACCGTTTTAGGACGGTCAACCCACGGTCCATGGCCTCTGAAGACAGCCGCTGAGACGTAAAGGTTCCATCACCCAACCTGGCCATCTCCTTAATTCGATCGACAATCTTGTAGGAGAATCCTTTACCAATTTCGGCTAACACCATGTGAATGGAATTGGTTCCAATATCAATAACCGCAAGCCGTTTCATAGGGCTTCACTCCTTCAAAAATAGATCCGGCTCTACCAGTTCATGCCCACAAAGATTCCGTGGTCAATACAAGCATCCGATTTTGCAGGGAGAAAATCTTCAGGAGGAGGCAGAACTATCATTAACGCTATGAATACGATACCCCACACCCCAGACGGTTTCAATAGTGGGGCTTTGATCACCCAACCGCTGCAGTTTCCGCCGGAGTCGGACGATATGAGAATCTACCGTCCGAACTTCGACAGATACCTGCGGTCCCCAGACGCGATTCAAGAGATCCTGGCGATACAGTAATCTCCCCTCGCACTCAAGCAATTGTTCCAACAACCGAAATTCAAGGCGTGTGAGAAAGACCGCTTGCGCTCGAAAGACGACTCGAAAAGTTTGTGGATCAAGGACAAGATCCCTCATACGATCACGTGACACTCTCGGATAATCTGCTCATTCCCCTATGAAAATCCGAATCACCCATGAAATTTTACACGTATTGGTATCCAGTCTAACGGAAATGGTATCTGACAAACATTTCCTACCCATTATGGGAATGTTACAAACGGGTAAATCTCAGCCGATTACATGGAGAGGGTTCGAAACACTGGAGGCATTCTTTTAATAGACGCCCGATACAGCACCTCAGGGATACTCCACGAAGGAAAACATCTGCCGGTAAAACCCCGCTAATTTTAAAAGGAGAGTTCCCGCACAAGATGTTGAACGAGGAAGCGGTTCCCAAATATGGCATCAACCTTTCCGACTGCCTTCGAAGGACGAAGGATTGCCGCACCTCCGGCCTCCTCAATTAACACCTGAGTAGCCAGAATATCCCACGGGTTCAAAGCTGGGTCCACCATTGCGCCAATGGCTCCACTGATTACCAGCCCATGACCAAAACAATCAGTATACCCTCGCACATATCCGGACATGCTTAACAGTTGATGGTAATCCGCCTCCCGCTTAACACTGGAGAACTGAGCAAAATCGCCCACCCCGATAATCGCCCGTTCAATGGGCAGATCTTCCGGAAGATGCAAGGCTTTTCCCTGTCGAGTGGCCCCTTGTCCCCTGGCCGCAGCATAAGTAAGTCCGAGCATGGGAAGATGAATCACTCCTAGGACAGGAAATTTTTCCCGAGTGTCAACCAGGGCAATAATGGTCCCAAATAATGGAATCCCATGAATAAAGGATCGTGTTCCATCGATAGGATCCACAACCCATTGCCACCTTGTCCCCGTTCCCTGTAACCCTTCTTCTTCGCCAAGAATATCAAGAGGCCCGATTGCAGCGTTGGCAAGCAGATGAGTGCGGATGAGCACTTCCCCTTCTTGATCGGCTTGAGTCACCGGTGAACCATCGTTTTTTTCCATGATTCGAAGATCCTGCTTTTCAAAATAGGCTCGAATCGGAACAGCCGCCACGTGGGCCGCCTCGACGGCTGTTTGCAACAATTGAGTCAGTTGATTATTGGGCAAGCCTTCATACATCAATTTTTCTCCTGCGTAGTCTGTTCCTCACTTCCCCCTGGTAGTATACTGAACTTCCTGTTTTGGTGACATAACTTTTCTCGTATTCCGCACAAAATGTCGTCCAACGGCACCTTAAATCAAGTGGGCTCGGAAAAGCACCCCGTGATCACCCGAATACGAAGGTGGCCGTTTAGGGCCTATAGGGATACCAGGACATTTATCACGTAAAGACAAGCGATAACACAAAAACATCACACTTTTTTGCGATCTGTCCAGGTAAAATGAGACCGATCATTTTCTGTTCTTTCTTTGTAAAGGTTTTCTGAGAAAGTAGCACTTTCTTAAATTTTGAAACTTAACCTAATCCCGTGAAGATTTCATTCAAAACGACCCACGGCACACTGAATAGTGCAGGATGAGTTTTATATGCCATGGAAAATTCACCAAACGATTGAAAACGAAATTAAGTTTCGGATTCCACCCGGCTTCCAAATCCCTCCTGACATGGGGGAACCGATCCCGACCCGCGTGTTCACATCCACCTATTTTGACAGCGAACAACATCGACTTGGGCAATTGGGCCTGACACTCCGAAAACGAGTGGAACATGCCCACGGGGTCTGGCAATTAAAGATACCCAGCGGTGCCGTTCGTCTGGAGTTGGAAATTGATTCCGGCAGTCGCAACATTCCATGGGAATTTCAGGACTTATTAACGGCTTTGCTCAGAAAACAAGAGGCCATACCACTCGGAAAACTCCGGACAAAGAGAAAAGGGGTCCGCATTCAGAAAGACAACCGGATCATCGCGCAAGTCGTCCAGGACTCCGTTGCCCTCATCAAAGACAAAAAAGTTGTGCATTCATTCCGAGAATTGGAGGTTGAAGTACAGGAGGACACAGCCGCTCAAATCAAGCCTATCCGCAAGATCTTGCTTCATGCCGGGGCAGAGGAGAAACCATTACAACCCAAGATTTTTCAGGCACTGCAACTTCCCTATCCGCTTGTCATCAAGTGCAGTGATCCTTCAGCGCCACCGACAGAACATATTCGAGAAAGGCTTCACTCCCAATTTCTTCAGATGTTGCAACATGATCCCGGGACCCGTTTGGGCCGGGATGACGAAGCGCTCCATGGTATGCGAGTCGCGACCCGCCGCATGAGAGCCATCATTCGAGCAGTGCGTGCTTTTTTCACGCCGGAATGGACAGAGCATGTCCGCCAGGAGCTGGGCTGGGTTGGATCTTTGTTGGGGGAGGTCAGAGATTGGGATGTCCTTTTAGTTTCATTTCATCAAAATTTCCATGACCTCTCCCTACAAGAACATCGTTCATTTCAATCAATTCTCAAGAAATTTGAGGTTCAGAGGTCTATGGCCCGTGCCAAACTTCTGGAGGGATTACGTAGCGACCGGTATCTTAATCTCCTGACTCATTTTGAGGATTCACTAACCCGTTTACCATTTCAACCCTCTCCACTCACGATTACGGATTTAGCGAAAAAAGCCTTTCACAAAGTTCAGGATTTTGTGAATGCCTCAACCAGCTTTTTGCCGAAAGCTGAACTGCATCGCACTCGAATACTCTTGAAACGAGCGCGATATGCGCTTGAACTCGCCGAGCCCTTGATTGGCAAGCGTGCTAAACGTTTTCTTGAACAAGCGAAATACATGCAGGATCTTCTGGGACACCATCAAGATGCGGTAGTTGCTGAGCAACGGCTCCTCGCCATCAAACAACACTCCCGGGGAACCGGCATAGCCTATGTCACCGGACTGATGGTTGAACGGTTACGAAATCACCAATCCCAGGTGTATGAACAAATCCCGAAACAATGGAAAAAGCTTCAAAAACAAGGGAAAAAGCTCTAACGCCCTATGCCAGTCCTCCTTGAACCATTTACGTCGGCATAGACCCGTTTTATGGGAATGATGATGATAAGAACGGGCCTGAATAACCTCAATCAGGTAGAATGACTCTTCATCCATACCAGTCATCATAGGAGATCTGATCATGACTCATCAGACAAAACCAAAAGCACCCAATAATACACCTGAAGTCATCGATAATCTTGATGACCCCAAGCTGTACCTGAATCGGGAACTGAGTTGGCTGGAATTCAATAAACGGGTACTGGAAGAGGCAGAAGATCCGAGCCACCCCTTACTGGAGCGAGTAAAATTCCTCGCTATTTTTTTCAATAATCTCGACGAATTCTTCATGATCCGGATCTCAGGACTGCGCGAACAATTGTCCAGCGGAGTATTGGATGCCGCATTGGATGGGATGAGTCCTTCGGATCAATTAGGGCAAACCCGTGAAGTTCTTCTACAGTGCTTTTCCCGTGTAAGCCGATGCTGGCAGGATGACCTGTTTCCTCACCTGGTAAATACGGGCATCCGCATTCTCTCCTATCAAGACATCAAACCCAAACAACTGGCTTTACTCCGGCGATATTTTCGAAAAGAAATTTTTCCGGCCCTGACACCGTTGGCCTTTGATCCCAGTCACCCCTTTCCCCATATATCCAACCTCACGGTCAATCTCGCCGTGGTGGCTAAAGACCCTGACCGCGGAGAATGTTTTGCCCGCCTAAAAGTCCCTTCTAATTTTCCACGGCTTGTCAGGATTCCGGACGAATCGCAGGTATCCGACGATGCTCAACTGGGATTGGGATCTGGACCAGAAAGCACCAATTTTGTCTGGCTTGAGGACATCATCGCAGCCAATCTGGATTTATTATTTCCGGGTCTCATCATTGAATCCTCCTACTTTTTTCGAATTACCAGGGATGCAGATTTTGAAATCGAAGAAGATGAAGCCGGCGACCTCCTGGCTGCCATTGAGGAACAAATTGATTTGCGACAGTTCGGGTCCGTGGTGCGATTGGAACTGGACCGGGATATGCCGGAATCCATCAAAGATATCCTGGTCAGAAATCTGAACTTAGCACCCTATCAAGTCTACACCTATGATTTCCGTCTCGGCCTTTCAAATCTCCTTGCACTCACATCCATTGATCGACCGGATCTGAAATTTTCACCTCATTACCCCAATATTCTGCACGACCCCACATCAAAAGAATCACTGTTTTCACTCATCAAACGCGAGGATATCTTCCTTCATCACCCATACGACAGCTTCTCACCTGTCGTCGATTTCATTCGACAAGCCGCTTTGGACCCGAAGGTGTTAGCGATCAAACAGACACTCTATCGAGTAGGCATCAACTCCCCTGTGGTAGACGCCCTCATGGAGGCCCGACAAAATGACAAACAGGTTGCCGTTCTCCTGGAACTCAAAGCCCGGTTCGATGAGGAAAACAATATTGAATGGGCAAGAAAATTAGAAGATGAAGGCGTACATGTGGTGTATGGTGTCCTGGGTCTGAAAACACATGCCAAGGTCTGCATGGTCGTTCGTCGGGAATCCGATGGCATCCGTCGATATCTGCATCTCGGAACCGGCAATTACAACCCCATCACCAGCAAATTCTATACGGACTTTAGTTTATTTACCTGTCATCCGGTCTTCGGTGAAGATGTCACCGATCTGTTCAATGCCTTGACTGGGTATTCCAAAAAAGACTCCTACGCAAAACTCCTGATTGCGCCGGTCGGGATTCGAAAAAATATCATCGAACGAATCAATCGTGAAATATCCCGCCAACAAGAACATGGAGACGGCTATCTGGCATTTAAGGTGAATTCACTCGTGGACAAAGCCTCAATTCAGGCCTTGTATCGAGCCTCTCAAGCAGGGGTCAAGATTGACCTAATGGTGCGTGGGATGTGCGGGCTCCGCCCCGGCATCCCGGGGCTCAGCCGGACCATCACGGTCACGTCCATTGTCGGACGATTCCTTGAGCATTCCCGCTGTTTTTATTTTCGTAACGGAGGGGAGGATGAATTATACCTGGGAAGTGCAGATCTCATGCCCCGCAATATGGACCGGCGGGTGGAAATTTTGTTTCCGATTGAAAATCCCACACTCCGAACCTTCATTGTTGAGACCGTCTTACGTCCCTACCTGAAAGACAACATGCACGCGCGACAGCTCCAAGCCGATGGAACCTATACTCGCGTCAAACCTTTGGAGAATGAAGCACCATTTCAGGCCCAGGATTGGTTTATTGCAAACTGGAAAGGGAAAAATACCAAGCCGCCTTCCTTCTGAAGACGGTAATGACAAGTCGTATATTTTTCAGCTATACCAAACACATCGCCGCGCCTCTGCCAGAATTAACCGGTGGCTTCGCCAGGCACCAGAAACCAATTTTCAGAAAGAAACACAGTTTCCAACTCTCTCAGCGGGCATCCCTCTTGATAATAAGCGGGCTCCCACTCCAGACCACAACTACGGCACCGCAAGTGGAGCGTACCGGATTTGTCCTGCGACGAAGCCTTTGGGGCACGGTATCTCTCACCTTCCAATTTAACTCTGCTCATAGATTTCCTCTCGGTCCCTTTGGCTCCCGCCATTGACCTCGCCCCCTGAACGGGGCTGGCCATGCAACATATGGCGGGTCCTCAGAATATCTATCGACCGTGAACCTAATGATCAACCATCCAGCCAACACATACATCTCATTGAACCATCCGATTCGCTATCCCATGACAACGGTGAATTCCTCCTGAACCGTCTCGTTCTGACGGGACTTCATCCGAACCCGATCAACCGACTCCCGGTCAGCCCCAAAAAGTTCACGTCGCCTCATACACGCGATAGTCTCCTGAATACGCTCCGGCCTTCCCCAATCACTCCAACAGACCCCGGTCAGATCCATCATGTGTAGTTGCTGAGGAATCAACGATAAGAGATCGCTGGAGAAATTCCTCGTGGGCATCGTTCGATAGAGATGTAGTATTTGTTGATGTTCGCTTGAAGTTCCAATCCCGCCCGCATGTTCTTCAAGAGGCAGCACAACCTCCGGGATACACTGACGACCGGCTTCCCATAAGGTTTGGACATTGGCAATCAACACCAAGGTATTCCATTGCCCTCCATTCAGGACAATGTCCTCAAGCTGGGCCCCCTGTGGTTTTTCCACAAATCTTCGCACTTCCCTGACCTGAAACCCTCCCGGATGCGGGAGACGATCACCTGGCATCACCCACCCATAATCTTGCTCTCGCGATTGAGGAGGAACAGTCAACAATATCATACGATGAGGCTGGTCATGGACCCAGGCCGCCGCCTCACGAACCACTTGAATCATCGGCTCAATGGGGAAAATGAAATGATCAGAAGGCCACAGAACCACCGTGGCATGAGGATCATGCGCTCGAATATAGGAGAGCGGCAGAAACACACCGGGTCCGGTTCCTCGATTATCAGGTTGCCAGACCACCCGGCCAAGGGATTCCTGGATCAATTGTGTCCGGACATACCCCCAATGGGATTGATCCATCACCGTCACCACCCGGTGAGGAACGCAAAGGGCTTTTGCCCGCCTCCACGTATGTTGGATCATTGATCGTTTTCCCATAAACGCACAATATTGCTTCGGTCGATACGCACCGAAACACTGTTCGGTATATTCCCGAAGACGCTCCCCATGTCCACCTGCTAGGACCAGAGACCATAGTGAACCAGGGCACTGTGAACGTAGCGGCATAGCCTGACCTTGAGAATACCGTGAGGAACCTCCGCGAGTGTCAATCCATTTTTGCATACCATTCTCCTTCCGCATGCGCTGGTGTATATTGATGATTATTCATACCCAAACTATACGTTTGAAAAATGACACCCCTGTCACAGCCAGGTAAATTTTTTGTGACAGACGCTAAAAGACTGGAGTGGGACCAACCCAACAAGAGAAAAGGATAAAGAGATAACAGCAGACAGGGAGACAGAATCAGGTCGGATTCATACGACAGATAATTTTCCCTTCAACCATATACCCGACCAATCCCGTCACATTCGTCGCGTGATCGGCGCAGAGGTGGTCTCAGGAATTTTGGACAAAGTGTTTTGCCACAATTGATGATCAACGGACGGTCATGGATTATGAGTCGAACCCGTGATCCACCCCCTATTCTTTGGCCAGATATGATGTTAAGTTTTCCGGATTTGGCTACGTCCCCTGTTTTTAGGACAGTAGCAGGTGGAGTTTCCTGGCTGGTTTGACTAATTCAATTCTTTCCATTTCCGCATGATGGCTGGCGAATTCGTAAGGCGTCTGGTCGGTCAACGCCCTGTGAGGGCGACTCTTATGATATTCCTGCCGCCCTCGGTCTAACTGCCGCAGCGCCTCCTCACAGGATAGCACCCACTAGATATTCAAGCCTTCTCGCCGACTGGTTTCCGCACACCCACCCTGTGTTCCACCGACAAGCGCTTCCGTTGCTTGGCCTCTTCTCCTGATCCCCAGCCTGGGAGATTATGCGAAACATTCACTTGGATTTTTGACTAAAAAATAGGGAGCCGACCACTCCCAACATTGCTTAAGTTCATGATGCCCGAGGCTCTAGGCCAATCATTAAAATCGAATGATAATGTAGCCAGGGAAAAATCATTTATCTCTTAAGGAAAAAAACCTATTAACAACAATTTTGTCATAATTGTGAAATTTTCTCAGGTTACCCAGGTGTAAATTGTAGGCTAATAATACAGGGAGTAGAATGAAAAATGAGTAAATTAAATTACAAACGAAGGAGGTGGATCGTGAGAAACACAATTATTCTTGCGGTAGGGGCGTCGTTAACATTCAGCATGGGGTGCGCCTCGCAATCTCTTTTCCCTTCCAATGGGAGTGAAGCTCTGAAATCAAAATCAGAGTTCGGTGTCTTAGCGGCACAACCCGATGCGTTCCAAGGACGAGCGATTAAACTGGCAGGGCGGATGATTGGCGTCGAAGACACAGCGGATGGGTCCATTGTAAGAGCTGAATGGTTGCCGTATCCTAACAATGAATTTGAGGGGCCAACGGAAAGGCGAGGAACTAATTCAAACCACTTTGCCTTCTTTTATCCTGGACAACTCGATTGGGAGGGGAGGTTACCCGGAAATAAATTTCTTGTTGTCGGGGTAATGGAAGGGACTAAACCAATGGTTACGGAAGTAGGACTATCCCGAAATGTGCCTTACCTACAAGCTCGTTGCCTTCACGTTTGGAAGACGGGGGGTATGGAAATTGACTACCATCAACCGAACGTTGATTTGGGTTATCCTGTCATGAAAGAAACGTATTGTTCCGGCACGTAAAGCCCGGATGTAAGGCGACCCTGCTATGGTCCTTGGTTTTTAGGAGTGGCAGGGTCGTCATTTTCAGTCCTTCTCTCCTTATGTAAGTTTACAACAATTGCTGTACAGCCGTGGTGGAATGGATTGCTTTGCTGCAAGATTGCAAAACATTCCGCTCACATGCTAGTTGATATTCCTGGGCAGCATTCACTAAGTCTCCTGCCATTGATAGGGCTACCGCTCGGTTGTAATGGACCAGCCCACCATCTGCCCCAAGACGAATCGCGGTAGTAAAATCCTGAATGGCTAACTGAATCTCTCCATTCCCTAGAGCAAGAAGTCCCCGATTTTCATAGGCTTGAGGAAGCGAACGATTGAGATGGATAGCCTCATCCAGGTCCCTTCTGGCTTCATTCACAAGCCCAGTCTTCACATAGTCCACAGCTCGGTTGAGATAGATCTCACTCTGATGATTATCAAGCTGTAAAGCTTTTGAATAATCACGAATGGCTTCTTGATACCTACCCAGCCGGCTAAAGGCTAAACCTCGATGATTCAACGTTTGGGGTGAATCAGGCACATGTTCCAAAATTTGTGAAAAATTTCGTAAGGCTCTTTCAGGAAACCCGGCCTGCAAGTTGGCTATCCCAAGGTTATCTGTATATTGATGGTTTTGTGGAGCCAGCCTAACCGACTGTTCAAAATCCTTAATCGCTCTAGCCCAATCTCCTCGTCTAGCATAGACATACCCTCGAGCATTTAAGATTTCCGGCTGATGAGAATTCTCCCGCAGAGCCTCTGAAAATATTTTTTCTGCTTCATTGATCCTTCCCTCATTGAACAACTGCTCCCCTTGAAAAAGAGCAGTCGAGACACCATTCCCGGAATTCACTCTCGCACAACCAATAGGACTTACAATAAGAACAAAAACCATGCACCATTGAATTGGAATAAACCAACTATTCATTCAAAACCTCCAAAACTGACGGTGACTCCTCCAGCTGACAGGTATTTTGTGTCATTCTCGTTATACAAAAATGTCGGCTATGTTACATCCATGTTAAATTTATCTTTTAATTAATGGATTCCAGGCCACTAGATCTCATTATATTCTTATGCGCTGGTCGCGACATTTCTGTTTTTTGTTTATGGACTAACAACCGTAATGCATGTCATGCATCGAATCCACCCTTCTCCGGAAAAACTTCCAACAGAATGAATTAATAAATAGGAAACTGAAGGGAAATAAAGGGCCCCTTAAACAACAAGGGATCTTAAAAATCTATGGGGGCAGTTAATGAATGAAGTGACACTGAGGAATGTGAAAGGAAAGATACTTTAAATGCTTGAGTGATTGGTCGGTCAACCTCAACCGTAAAGAGATGGTTTGAACCAGGAGTGTTCAAAAAAGATCAAGACCGTAAAAAAAAAAAAAAAAATGCGATATT
>JAGQKG010000099.1 GCA_020430245.1 Nitrospira sp. | reverse complement strand
TACTCATGGTTGTAGGTCTTCACCCACTCTTCCAGGGCTGCAATAAATTCCATCGGGCTCTTCCACTCGCGAATCCATACAAGTTCCTCTTTGAGCGTCTGCATCAGTCGTTCAGTGTCCGCATTGCTTTTCGGATTGTTATAGCTGGTAAACGCTTGCCTGATGCCCAGGGCTCGACAGGTCTGCAGAAAGGCGACGGCGGTGGGCTGACAGCCATTATCCGCCATTAATGAGAGACCGTGGTCTTTCGCCCACAGAAATGGGCAAAACCCAATTCATAAACATAAAATGAGAATGCCGAACTAAGAGCCAAACAATGAAATGGGGATACTCCGCTATTTGCTGCTTGGCCTTCGGCGGAGTCCGGCTGATCATGTTTCAATATAGGTTTATTACAAAACTTACTTTTTTTGCACCAAACATAGGGACCATTCAGACAACAACTTACCTCTAAAAACAAAGTGGGAAGAAGCATAACCAAAGCTAACAAGCAACAGAAATTCCTTGAGTATTTTGTTAACTATTGCTCCATCAAGCCCGTAAAAAGTGATAAGCAAAAAAGCAGAAGGCACACTAACGAGCGTTATAAAAACTTGGCAACAAACCCTGTGTCTCGTGAAATTTCCAGTCATTAGCGAACTTTCGATGCTCCCCGATACATAGCGAATTAGAATACAGACTGCCAACATAGTTAGGATCTGACCTGATTCTCGATATTGTTCACCAAAGAATAAAACGATCAGGGATTCCCCCAAGAAATAGATGCTCATCGTTCCAAAGATCCCCGCGATTGTCATTGCGGTACATCCCAAACGAAATGTGGTTAAAAACTTTTGGTGGTCATTGTAAAACCAGCGATGGATTTTTGGAAGTAAAAATTTTTGGTAAATTGCTTGAGGGGGCAAAGATGCAACCAGAAGAAATGATGCTGCAACAGCATATGTTCCAGCAGCTATTGGACTATTGATGACTCCTAAGAAGACGATTTCAATGCGACCATATATCATTACTAGTGCAGCAGAGGTGGCATATGGCCAGGCTATATCCAATACATCCTTAATCTGAGGCGTTTGCTGGAGGTCTGCGATTATCGTGGAACTTGTTGAAGGATGCCCTGCGAGGCGCATCCTCGTAGGTGTCATGGATAACAAGCTAATCCCAGACGCAGCAATGAGAAGCCAGGAAACAAGGAAATACCCTTTTCCCACCTCAAACGCATTAGGGGTTGCAGATAGGTATGCCGTGCTTGCCACAGCCAATTGCCCCAAGGGTGGCAAAAGCTGCCAGAAAGATAATTCACCATATCTAGCCTCTAATTGTAATTTTGCTGTTAATAATCCCATCATCACTTGCATAACTGCCATGGCTTGCATCCACCAGATGACAGTTAATAAGCGGGCATCATCAATTAACCCAATTAGTACAATTGAAAATGCGGCGAGCACAAAGGCCGCCCATGGCAACATAAACTTCACCGATTGTTTTACCCAACGAAAAGCTTGCTCTCCCTCTCGACCATAAAGAAGCAACCAAACGCTAGGGATACCGAATCCTATCACAGCCCCCATTATCACAATAATCGAGACCGCCGTATTCACAATCCCAAAATCTTCCATACTAAGGCTGTGTCCAAGTATCACTTGGGTCAAAAATGCAAGAAACCCTGAGCCAACTAAACTAGCAAAAATCAATGCAATATTTTGCAATCCCGATTTGATCCCTGATGGAGCAGTTAACATAAAACAATCTTTATTCAATTCCACAAAACTTGGCAAGAATGACCTGCCCCCATTCTTTGACCACTTGGGATGTTAAGTTTTCCGAGTGATAGCTCCCTCAAAGACCGCCGCAGGCACTTGGTACCCGAGTGCACTGTGGGGCCGTTCGTGATTATACCGCCGTCTCCAATCTTCGATTACCACCCGGGCCTCGGCCAAGCTCCGGAAGAGTTCGGCATCCAGACATTCCCGACGAAACGTGCCGTTGAAGCTTTCGTTACTCCCATTCTGCCAAGGTTTGCCCGGTTCGATTCGACACGGAATAATCTTCTGGTCGTTCAAAAATGTCGTCAGCTTGTGGGCCACGAGTTCTGAGCCATTGTCACTGCGCAGATACCGCGGACGGCCATACCGAGCCATGAGCTGCCGTAAGACCTCGATGACCTGCTGATGCGTCAAGGAACGCCCTACCGCAATCGCCAAACAAAACCGGGTGGCTTCATCTTTGACGGTCAGGCAGCGGAAGGATTCGCCCTGGCCATAGGTATCATGCACGAAATCCCAACTCCAGACATCGTGTTGGGTCTGGGCCCGAGGCTGGACGGTGTGGCCAGTGCGGATTTTTCTCCGACGTTTTCGGCTCGGAAGCCCGAGCCCCTGTTGTTGCCACACTCGGTGAATCTGCTTGAGATTCACTTGCCACCCACGGCCTTGGAGAAAACTCCCGGCTAACCGATACCCCCAGTGAGGATAGCGCTTGGCCACCCCGCGAAGGGCTTGAGACAAGCGGGCATCTCGCTGGATTTTCCGAGAGATATAGCCCAGGCCGGAGCGGGGCGTCGAGCAGAGCCACGCGGCACGACCTGTTCGAAGCCCACGAGCACAGGCGACTTGAGCCATTTGCCGCCGAGCCCGCGGGCTTACCACTTTTTTGCCTGCAGTTCCTTCATCACTTCCACTTCCAGGTCCCGTTCCGCCAAGACCTTCTTGAGCCGGACATTTTCCTGTCGTAACTGACGCAGTTCCCGGACATCGGCGACTTCCATCTGGCCAAACTGACGTTTCCAGCGATAGATCGATTGCTCCGAGACCCCGTGCTGACGAGCAGCCTTCTCAATCGTCCCGACTTCAGCGTCTCGGAGAATCCGCACAATTTGTTCTTCTGTGAATCGCTTCTTTTTCATCGCGGTCCTCCTCAGGTTGAGGAAAACCTAACATACCTTTGGTCTAAAATTCGGGGGGCACTCCACTGTCTTCACGCCAGCGTTGCAACAGGATCAGGGCAGAGAGGCTAAAGCCTCTCTGCCCTAATATCAGATGTGGTGAGCAATTAATGTGTAGGAGTATGAGTCACGGTAAGATTGAAATGTGCGGCTGAATATCCCCGAACTTTAACATGGACCGCAGTTCCATTGGTTGGCACATCAAGCACGCACTTTTCTTCCGCACCCGAGAGATAGGGACGACAATCATAGGCAGTCGTGGTCGGATCCTGGTTGAACCTAACATAGAGATCTGGATCACCGGGACTAGCTTCTCCATGCATAACCACTTCCACTAATGTTCCTGGAACCACCATAAAGGGGCCATAGGTTTGCTCAGCATTCTTGGCAACACTTTGCCCGACGAAAGTTTCCGTTTTGGGTCCGCAGGCTATGGGCCCCGGTGGTTCGTCGGGTCCCTGACAAATTGAGGTATCAATGGTGAATCCCTGCGCAGGGCCATACAAACACGCTGCCCCATTTTTATCGATGTTGGTCAGGTTCAGGGTCCAATCCCCTTTACCGTTACATTGGGGATAATGCATGACCGAAAAGGCATCGTAACTGGTTAACGGCCGCCAATTACTATCTTCGAAACACGTACCCGAATCCGGGCGGGTATGTTCATGCCGGAATCCAATCGTATGACCTAATTCATGTCGCAATATCCCTTGTAACGATAGCTTGCCGTTTGGATCCAATTGAAAAGAACTGTTATCCACCAAGACATTTCGTGATGACCGCTGTTCATTCGGGAAAAAGGCTCGAGCCAGGTATTGGCCATTCACGTTGACCGGGCGCACATCAAAAACCACATTCTGGTTGGACGCCGTGCAGGAGTCATCCTCTCCTCCCACATAAATAAAATTAACTGCAGCCACCGCCTCCCATGCATTTCCGGCCGCCTCCATGTCAGCCTTTATTTTTTCATAATTCGCCCCAAATGTTTTACTGACACAGTAGGTCAGCTGCTGTTTTTCTACCGAATTCCAAACCGCGTCCTGACCATTGACTTGATGGACAGTTAATTTCGTTCGAACCCCTTCGCGAGAGTTGCTCGATTCCTTTATACGGGTTTCAAAAAATTCCTGTAGGAGTTTTTCGTTGAGAATCGGAGTATCACCGTTCACAATATACTTTCCACCTTCGAATGGTTCTTTATACGTCTGGGCTTTAAACTCATCAAAGGTTTTGGTTTTCCACTCGGCTCGTTTCTGTTTGGCGTTATCCGACAAAATTTGCTTGCCCTGGTCCGGAGAATTTTTTGGCCCACTGTCAACAGTTGATAGTGGAGTTGTGTGGAGTTGGGAACAGGCGACCAAGCCGAGGACGATTCCTACCACCATCAATGCCCGATTGAGATAAAATCGACAACTTTTCATAATTCAACTCCTTTGAAAGTAATGTTGAACCTCCCTGTTGATGAACAAGAGAACTATGGGAACCAACAAAGGGCGTATACCCTAAAACAGATTCGTAGGGGTATAGAAGTCGGTCATGGAGGACACGGCTCAACTTTTACGTTGATCAATTCCACTCCCTGGGCTAGTTGCTGAATTTGCTCAATCATTGAATGAGCCGATTCCACATCAGAAAATTCCGCGCAGAGCCGGGTCTCTCCTTCTATTCCAATACGTTGCTCAACCATCCGCCGAACCTCCCCCCGCTCCTGAGCGGATTTGAGAAGTGTACGGGAGTGGACGAGCACTTCCCTGGTCCGATCCGGTACCCCTTTCCCACGCGAAAGAGCGTAAACCGAAATACTTTGTGGAGCAGGAGCTAGGGTTTCCGGAGGCTTGGCCTCTGCACATCCCTTGCTGGCTCCCATCATCATGCCCCCCATCACCATCAAGGCTAGGCCAAAACTAAAAGATCCAACCAACCCGGTTCGCCTAAGAGGAAACAGTCGAGCATAATCAAATTGTGCGTACGTCATATGGCTTCCCTTTCATACATAAAGCAAGACTTATTCCCATAATGCAGTATGACATATACCGGGTGTGAAGAAAAAACTTTGGGAATATCCAACTCGCATTCTTTTTTATCAACCTTTCTGTTTATACTTTTTCATTCACACATTATCTTTTTCGATACATATTGTATCCAATCGGATAAAATCATTAGAAACCGTATCATTGAGGGACGATGCTCATTTGGGAAATTGGCTCTCAATATTCCTAAAGTCTGATTACCCAATAAATATCACGCGAATCCATTCTATTTCGACTGTTATGGACCACTACCCCGAAAAGGGCAATCAGAAATAATTCTGAAGAAAATTCCTATTTCTAAGAGCTAAAAAAAGGACGGGCAGGAGGACGAGTCACCAACAAGTGCAATCGGGCCTGATGAGTATCGCAGGGCTCAGAGGCCAAATCGAATTTCTGAGTCACAACAAATGCTGCAGGAAGCAGCTCCCAATGACGTAAGTCCGGACGGACGGTATTCTGAAAGACGGTGGGAGCAATTTGCATTAACTGTGTTCCACCCAGAATAGACAGCGCGCACAAATCTCCACTACCTCTTCCTCCAAGGGAGACTGCCCCCGCACATCCACCAACAGCCACTCCGACCCCTAGGGAAAATGGCATCAATCCATATACCACGCCGATAGGCAAACGGATCCAACTCTGAATGTTCAAGAGAGGGTGGTAAGCATGATCATGCCTGTGCGCGATTTTTGCAAACCAACTTTCCGTTGAAAGACGTAAGCCTGTTTCAGAAACACACAACTCTGGAAAAGGTGGTTTGGGATGGATCACAAAGTATCCGTTAGGAGCGCCAAACAATTTGAAATCCCAATCGACCTCAGGAAAGCGACCAAGCCCATAGACCTCCCACCGAGGACTAGGACGGCCACCCTGGTCTAGCCGGATCACCTGCTCTTGGGCAAACGTTTGAAGAGCAGGAGCCACAGACAGAAGAAAAGAACTGGTGGGCTCCGCCAGTCTGAACCAATCGGTTCTGGCATCTCCTGGTTCACCAAGGACTTCCCAGAGCACGGCGGAAAGCATTAGATTGACGGGATCTTCACCAAAATTATACAACGGGGCGAACAGTTCATGGTCCAACCGCCGTAATGCTACTTTTGCATCCTCCACATGCCCGGTCCTCAGATAACTTGCGGCAAGCAAAACACTTAAATATGCCCGCTCATACGATTCCAACACATACTCTGTAAGGACCCCATCTGATAAAAAGACCCCGGCCATTTCCCGAGAGAATGAGAAAGTCTTATCGCGAAAACCAGATTGGGCTTGTTCCGTGTACTCAATGACTGCGGAATCGCATTTCTGAGAAAAGGCCAAGCTTAAGAGATTCAACACCTTAATCCGATTAGACCAATCAACGTCAGAACGAAGAATCCCACATTCATCCTTAAATGCTGGTTGCACCCCTCTCACCTGACAACCCAAAATAGACAGAGAGAGCAACACACCAACCCATCTCCACACACACGTCACCCGACCCGTCCGCGAAGAAAGAATTACCTTTTTCGATTCTGGTCTACTGAAAGAGTCTTTCATACGTCCGGTGTTCAGACAGGGGCCGTTTAGTCTGGCCTATATCCAGTGGTCTGAATATATCAGACTACAACTGAAGATGTCGGTCATCCGTCAGTGACAAGGATGGAAGAATCGCAATTCAACGACCAAAAGAATGAGAGACGCGCCCCCCCCTGAGCCCCTTCCTCATTGTCCTACAGAGCGCTACAGAAGAGAAAAAATAGAACGGGACGTCAGACCAAAAAGGAGAAGAGGGAGGCTAATGCGGTTTTGAGTTCATTGCTCATTCTTATCGACATGATCATTGCTGAAGGGACCGTGAATTAACAAAAATCACAATTGTCTTTTGAGGGGAGAGGGGAAATTTGCCAAGACTTCCAAACCTTTTCGCACACCTCACTATTATAGATCCCAGGAATAACCTAGTTTCGTAGCCTTTGATGCAGTCCCTCTCTATAGAAATCCAGAATAGAACCATTACAAAAGAGGAACACTGCTTGCCCCAGCTTACTCCCCCATTGACCGCGAGCAGACGGAAAAAGTACTCGTTCCAGCCCCCTAACGAGAACCATGGCAGGAAAGTTCGCACGGTATGTGTCGACTGTTAAAGGTACAGTGAATGAAACACATTCTCACACCCTTTCGAACCCAGGACTTTAAAGCAAAGCCCAAAAAGAGGTGTGTCGCAATGACCAATAGGAGAATTATGGCTTGCCCCATAATTCTTCCAAACGCTGAGAACGACCGCAATTCCATTTATAAAATTTGTACCGGACGGGATTTTTTTTATAAAAATCCTGATGATAGTCTTCGGCAGAGAAGAATATCGAAGCCGGAGCAATCTCGGTCACGATTGGTTGCGGAAATGATTTGGAGCTCTCCACCGCCTTTTTGGATTCCTCGATTAACATTTTTTGCCTTTCGTTATGATAGAAGATCGCGGTTCGATATTGGTTGCCATGATCACAAAACTGGGCATTCGGCGTCGTAGGATCAACATTACGCCAAAACACTTCCAACAGACGTTGATACGTGACCTTGGTGGGATCATAGGTCACTTCAACGGATTCAGTATGGCCGGTACCCCCGGCCGAAACTTGCTCATATGTTGGATTGGACAGCTGGCCTCCCGAGTACCCGGAGACAACGGATATCACGCCATCAACTTTTTCATACACCTCCTCCATGCACCAGAAGCAACCTCCGGCAAATGTGGCTTTGGCATATTGATCCTCTTCGGCTACAAGAACCCCTTGAGACATGACCGTCGTTTTCCCTATCAGAAATGCCGCCAATCCTAGGCTGATCAAGAAATACGGTATCCGCTTCATCAAGACCTCCATTTTATCACCCGTTCGTTTAAGAATTCGGGTCTCATATTATGTTAAAAAATATTATTCCCTTGAAGTTAGGCTTACTGCTTAGTCTCAAAAAACTGAATTCCGTTACGTGACCGGATTCTTGCCGAATTACGAGCGGTTTCATTTTGCTCAAATCTTTGGTCGAACTCCCACCCTTAATGAGATGAAAAATTGTAATAAAAAGCATTCACTAACTCCCAAAGCCACCTTTGGCGTCATAACATTTTGAAATTGCAGCGGTCGTTCCTAAATAACACTTCCTTAGGTTGACCACATCTCTGCCCCCAATTCTTATTCTGCCAGCATCATCCATCGAATTCTCGTCACAACGACACCAAGACATTGACCCTGTTGAACGATCTGCTCTTCAGGATTATACAAATCCATGGATATTTTTAAGAGCCGGTTGCACAGATGGGCCCGTGATAAAAAAGTGGATGGCCATAGTCATCATTTGTATCGTTTTGGGTATCCTTTATGACAGTTGGATACCGATATTCGATTATTTCAAAATTTGCACACACAAGAGAGGCACCGAATCACCGACTTTGTGTGTGTTAGCTCTCTATCTCCACTTTATAGTTTTCCTGTATCAGCACAATTCCTTGGTGGTTTAAAAAGCACAGAGAGCCTGTGTCTGGAATCCCGCAGATTTACTCAGGCATTTCCGCGGATAGGAATATTCTACCAGTAGGTGAATTGTCGCAATCGGGAATTTTCGTAATAAGATCCATTCTTTCATTTTTCTTCTGATACAAATCAACAATTAGGGGGGAAATTTCTGCCCATTTTGCACTACGGCATCCGTGTTGCTTACCGATAAGGAAATAGAAGAAAAATTCATAAAGAAGGGGGCAGGTGATGGTGCGGACTGTTCTCTGGTTGGTCCTTGGAAGTTTGCTTCTCCCGTTTGTGAGCAGCTCAGCCTTTTCTGCAGATTCGATTCCGCTCGTTGATCGGCTGGGTCTGCGAACTAACTCACCTTCCAATGCATGTGCTTCTCCAACCTATTCCTCTTTAGGACGTTCTTCTCCTTTCTTTTCTTCAAGCACACCCTGTACGGAATCCACAGGTGAATATTCTCTCACTCGTTTCAACTTTACCCAAAAACGTGAACCATTCAACCTTCAGGGCGCTCGAGATATGTCTTCTCTGATGAACCAAGGCGGTAGCAGTTTGTATGAAGCATCAAATGACATTGATCTTTTTCATGAAGCCCTGACAGCTGGAGTCCAGATGGTGTATCGGGATCCATTGGTAACGGACAACTCCGCGACACCCTTTACTAACCGCCTAGGAGCTCAAATTGTCCTCAAGGGGGCGACTGCCAGCATGAAGTATCAGGCTCAGTATGGCTTCTCCGGACAAGAAACCGGGAACACTTCATTTACGACACCCAATGATCGGATTGGAGGAAAGCTGGTGTGGGAATGGGATCTTCCCCTCGTCACTCCCAAGATTGAACTTAGCCGATTCACCAGCAATGTGGAGGGAGATCTGGCCCGTGCCCAAACCATCGCTAACCAGCAAAAATTTTCTTTGCTCTTGGCCGCTCCCGATTGGCCCAGCCTATCCCTTGGGTACGCCCGGCAGCAGACAGACATCTTCACTCGACCTGAGGGACCTCTCTCCGATGCCATTACCACAGAATCCGTTTCGGCGAATCTGTCGTTCCTATACGGAACAGGCAAAGGCGATTGGTCCTCATACTATAAAACGTCTCAAAGTGAGTTTGCGGAGAATGGGTCAGAGGAAGAAATCGGAACTAAAATGAGGGGCACCTTGAATTTACTAGAACCGGTAGATCTCACACCCCAGTGGGGGTTTACTCGGCGAATCAAATCCCGTGGGACTATGGTAAACGATCGCTTCTTTGCCAAGCTTGGTTCGAGTTTTAGAGTTTCCCCAACTTCGACTCTTAACCCAGGAGTTGAATTCGCCCGAGATTTGAATCGACTTGATGCACTTCGTACTGACACGCTTGCTGCGAAACTTGGGTACGCCTACCTTGCTGTTGATGACTCCTTACATGTTTCCATTCTCGGGCAATACATTCTCAATCAACGCACTAATACTCCCGCCAATCCCCAAATTTACGATATCTCGCTGTTATTCAAAAAAGACGTGCGTGACTACTTGCATCTGAACCATCGCCAGCAAACCCTCAGCCTCAAAATCGCATACAATCAGCAAATGAACACCTCTTCCTCTCAAACACAATCCGGCCAGACTTCTGCCATGTTGCTCGTGAGCATCATTCCCTGAGTACCCAGAATCTCCCCTTTCTTCCATCCAACTTTCCGCATGACTTTCTAGGGGCATAGGCACAACGTCTCCTAAACCCAACCCAGAAGAGAAAGATGGAGAGATCAAAATGGCCCATCTAGCAGGGCTACGCCTGGTTGGACATGCTGAAAATACTGGGGAGTACGTGAGCCGAGTTAGATGACCAGAATGCTACTAGCCCAATTTTTAAAATTCCTCTAAATGAATTTCTCATTCCAGAAGGGTAGAGCAGGCAAAGAGAAAATGGGGTAAGCCCAGAGCAACAGACCCCATACCCAATGCCAGAATATCGGCATTGCAGTCGTAGAAAACAGGCTCTGCCTTTAACCATCGGAAATTTCCAATAGGAATGGGGGTCTCTGATCAGTATGAATTATTCCCTGAATTTTACGAATTCGCTGCTAAATACTTTGTGTAAGAGTTTCAAATTTTTTCCTTAAAATTTAAAGGAACCTGTCCTGCCGATCTGTGGGAGGACGGTGGGGAAAGCTTTTGTGTGGAATGTATGGGCTCAGAGGCAAAGCATTCCTTGTTGCATATACTTCGGCACGGGTTGAATATGCATTGGAGGATAAGCGGTCGATGGTATGGTTTCTACCACTCGCCCACTACCTCCGAGGGTTATCAGCATGTCCCTGCTACTAGCCGGGGAAATTGGCAAGGGAGACACAGGGGTAAAAGGACGAAATCAATTGAAGCCTCCCTTACGGCAAACACCTGTCCACTTGACCTGCCTTTTCCATTATTTTGCCGTTCAGACCTGAGCACCTTTCATTCATCTGATTTTCACCCTCATAACTAACCATGGCCTGCTAACCCGTAATTTTGGAGTTCACGGACCTTTTGCTTGGGAGATTCCGGCCCCCAGCATTTAGCCTTTTTATTCAATAGGGATAGCTCTGATGACACCTTAGCCATCATATGAAGGGTGGTGATATATCCAGCCGTATTCAATGTAAAGGCATAGTCCCACAGAGCCAGGATCTTCAAAAGTGCCCTGCACAAAGGTTTTTTGTGTAACCTAACCGAAATGACTTTCTCCAATTCTGCATCCGGTGCCACATAGTCAGGGCCCAATAGTTTAGGCAACTGACCAAGAACGGTGCGCAGAGTCAACTGATCCAACTGGCCCGTCAATCTTCCGGATTCGGCATACAGCGGAAGCTTGCGATCAGAGGCCCATCCTGTAGACTGATGCCCAGAAGCACACCGCCACACACCATGAAGAAGGCACATCCGCTCCCTAGCATTCTTTGGATCTGACTTTTAGTGGCTCCAGCACCCAGACCAATCACTCTCTGAAATCTGATGCAACGTGTGATGTTTTAACATCACATTCTATTATTTTTGAATTTCCCAGTTCACCGGGGTACTGCCCGGATATCCCACAGAATTGATTTTTAAACCATTCATCAGCCACACCGCCACCTTACCATTTGTCCGATTTTGCAAGATAATGTCTCCCTTACCATCTCCATCCGCATCACTCATTTGCTTAATTTCCCATTCGGGGGGTATGCCTCCTATAAAACCTGTTAGGGGTGTCGTCGCCCCGTTCATTAGCCACACCGCCACCATTCCACTTTTTTTACTGCGCCAGATCACATCCCCCTTACTGTCCCCATTTACATCTCCAATAATTTGAATCTCCCAATCCAGCGAGGTGCTTGCGGGAAATCCTACCGACGTAATGGTCAAGCCATTCATTAACCAGACAGCCACTGTGCCATTCGTCCGATTCTGCCAAACCAGATCGGACTTCCCATCGCCATTTATATCACCCACTTGCTCTATTTCCCACACTGTAGGAGTCCCACCAAGAAATCCGACTGAGCTGATCGACGGCCCATTCATAAACCATACCGTTACCATTCCATTATCCGGATTGCGCCAGATCACATCCGCATTGCCATCACCATTAATATCACCAAGTCCCTTAATCACCCATTCGGCTGGAACACCTCCGAGAAAGCTTGATGAATGTATAGTCCCCTCTTTCATAAGCCAAATAACTACCACCCCACTTATGGTGTTCTGCCAAAGGATGTCTCCTTCACCATCACCATTTATATCTCCCACCTGCTTAATCTTCCAATCTGTGGAAGTACTTCCAGGGAAACCAACCGACGTAATGGTCAGACCATTCATCCGCCAAACAGCTACTTCACCGCTACTCGTATTGCGCCAAACCACATTGGTCGTAGGCGGGGTGAGATCGGGAGAGGGGCCCGCGGGTTGAACGATGACGGAATACATGCTGCCGCTTCCCCCGCCGGCATTGCCCCCGAGCGTGATCGTCCCGGCCGGAAAGGCCCGAGCATAGAGGTGGAGGGTCGTATCCGAGGTCACCAGGTTCTTACCCGTATCGGTAAAGCTACTCAACCACGACGGTTTCGGGGTGAGCCGCACGTCATAGGCCACCGAGACGGTCACCGGTTGATTGACCGTAAAGCGAAGAAAGGCCGCCGTCGTGGCCCCTTTATCATTATTGGCCGTTTGGATATACGTCGCGCCCTGCACACTCGGGGGGACCGTGGTAAACGTATAGGCGCGATCGCGATACACTGTGCCCCCGGCTTTAAGGCCGACGGCAGGGACCACATACGCT
>JAGQKG010000098.1 GCA_020430245.1 Nitrospira sp. | reverse complement strand
CGACCATGGAGATGGCAGACCAATTCTCAAACGGTGCCTTTATCTGCACAAATGAAAAGAGGTATGCATAAGTACTCAGGACGGCTGGCAGAACGGTTGAAAATGCGATGGTCATCCAAAAAAATGTGAGAAGCGGATGTGCTTCCGTTATTCCGACGTAATGCCAGTTCTGTACGAACTGATTGAGGCGTTCAAATATCCACCAAAAGACGGCGCTGAGGAAAAAGAGTTTAAAGAGCAATTTGGGTTGATTCTTGAGAAGGCATTGGCTAGTTCGTGAAAAATGTAAGGCATTGATGATGACAATATAGCCGAACCAAAGGAGCGGGAAGGTATGTGGTTGCCATTCTTGAAACCAGGAAAAGCGCGTCCAGGCTAATATCCAGGCGAAAGCCGTCCATCCGACTCCCATCCACCCCCACCAGGGAAACTCTTTGGTCGAAGCGGATTTGCATGGGCCGTGGCATCGGGTTTTCCCGTATCGCCAAAGAAACGGGGCAACCGTTCCGGAGATGAGCAGGGCCAGGAGTCCAAATATCGGCCAGGAAAGAGAGGCCTCTCCTGGCTGTAGGGGAATGGGAAATAGAGTCAAGTCGTGAGGAAGCGCTTGGCCAGATAAGACCATACCCAGAGGAGGCAAACCAAGAAGCAAAAAAATAAGAATGCTGCCATTGATTACCTTTGTGTAAGACATGGGAGTGTAAAAAACAGATATCTGCGTGTAGCGATTGCAGACACAGATGAAGTCTAGGTTCAGCTTAAACCAGACCGGCCTCCTGAGCCAACGGGAAAGAATCTGGGTCAAGATGGAATAGTCTTGGTGAGACCCGGTTGAATACTTTTACCCTCTCTCCAGCCCGCACTTCCAGCATGTGGTGAATTCTTTTTGATGCCATTCCCCGCATCCGGGGCAGGTCCATTGCGTTGTTTTGAGAGGTTTAGCGCACTCCCAGTCTTTGAGTAAGATCCGGGCGCGATCAAAATCCTCGTCTTTCAGCACCCACAATTCCGGGAAGACTTCAACAAACGGCACTTCCCCTCCCAACATCGCCGAGCGTTGATTTTTGATCATGGCCGGTATCCGGGCCTGATCCAACAGCTCTTTTCGGGATTCCACGTCGATGAGGCTTTGCGAGACGTACAGTTTTTTCATAATGCATGTATCTGGATGGTGGATAAGCGAAAAGGAAGAAACGGAATGTGCCAAGCGACAATTCTGAATTATTCAGACTCAAGCAATCAGGCTTCATTACACAAATCGTATTTTAACCTATAGCCTATCATTGCCATATAGTCCGTTTGTCATATATGTCGCTTGAATGACAAAAGGATTTTTGAATGTTGCTGCTTTATAGCAGCAACAAGTAGCTGGTCATATAGTAAATCCAGATATGGTTTTTCGTGAGAGGAGAAAGTACGAGTCTGTATTCGGCCATGCGGGAAACAGGCCAATTTGTTTCGAAATGACTCTGCAGGGCATGACTCTTTGCCTTGTTACATCCACCATCCTGTGCCGCTCCCAATAATAACCGTAGCAATGGAAAAATAAAGAAGTAGACTTGTCACATTGGCAGTCGAAGTGACCATAGTTGTTGTGGCTAATCCGACAGCGAGTCTAATATTCCAATCGCTTCGGCCAAAGCCGATGATGCCCACTCCCATTCCCATGGTGATACCCAACAGACTGTCCCCGCCGACTTCTTTCCCCAAAACCTTAATCCATTGGCTACCTTTGACATCTTCAGTGGCCAAAGCGCGCACCACTAATGGGCAGCTTGAGTTCCGGTATTTCCCCCTTTGATCGGATCAGAAGGGCTAAGGAAATTCAGTCGTCTCATGGTGGTCTGACGAGGCAGGTCCTTAAGTAAAACGGTACGATCATCCGGGCGAAGCTTCGCTAAGAGTTCGCGGGCTTCTTGATCGGTTAACTCCGTTAATAGGGAATCCTGAAAATCCGGCTCTAAATAGGAAAACACTTCAAATGATTCGTGAAAAGGCAACGCATGGTAGAGAAGGACGCGATGGGTTTTCGTCATGGTAGAGAGCATTTCGGCTATTTTGGCGGAGGGTTTGTCTGTTAAAAGATTCTGGATTTCTTCTGGGTATTGGCCATGATTTGATCTCCTCGATATGCTCATGCTCGGCCTGAGTGCCCGGTGATTGATGATCATATGTTGGGAAAGTTGGTGATGAAAAGAGAATATTCCTGGATTTCACACAATACGCGGTGGAACGAAATTATCACGCTAGAGACCGGAGTCGCATAGAATTATCCCCTTCACGAAATAGGAGTTCAATTTAATAATGCAAGAGGGAAAACATGGGCCACCTCTAGCTCAGACCGGAACCCCTTGGGAAGGATCAATGCAAGGGTTAGTATTAAGAGGATTTGGGGATCCGGCAGTCAAAATCCTACAACTAATTTGGACATGGAGCATGCCGAGGACTCTAAGGAGAAACGCAATTGGAATGCGATAATCACGACCAGGAAAACACGGAGAATGTTGAAAAGGGATCTGAGACCGGAGAAGGTCTAAGGCGACGTAGGACCGTACCATGAATTTGGTGAATCGGGCTGGGCGCCTGTCATGGCTCATGTGCCCATGATGTGATCGTAAGCCTGAATGTCGTGATGGGGTAAAGGGAGGCCATGCATGTTGATATACAACATGAGACCGCTGAGCAGGGTAAAATCTAGGAACAGCACCAATAAGGAATGTAGCCGGTACGGATGAATACCGAAAGGATCGTTAAAATCATATCCGAGCATCAATCATCTCCATCACCTGTGATTGCCAGGCGAGGACGGCCGTGCGTACGTGCATCTTTTTTGCCAAATTCGGGAATTCATTGCGGATAACTTCGGCGGCGAATTCGGACAAGAACGTGCTTTTGAGTTGGGCGCAGGCACGGTCAATGCCGACTTCATGGTAAGGAGCCTTGGCGAGTAACAGGAATCCATCATCAGGGATACGGCCGGATTGCATGTTCACCTCAATGATGCTGGCGGCCTTTCGAATGGGGTCCGCGAGGTCTGGGCTGTAGGGTCCGATGATAAGCGCCAGATTTGAGGTATGTAACCAGTCGAACCCCCGTCCGACGCAAATTATCCATTCGCGGTGCTCAATGTTGAGTGTGCGGTTGGTCCGTCTGATTCCGGCGATATGGGTGATGTTGTCTCGTACCAGAGGCAACAGGTCCTGCTGTATCTGTTGGGGCATATCGGGATACAGCTCCTCCAGTAAGCCGGGCAAGCAGTCCTGATCGCGGATAGACACTGAAGAGAGGTCCAGGGTTTTCCCGTTCGTCCCGTGGAACACCAGGGCGTCTTCATCGGTCTCAAATCCACACACGATTGGATACAACGTGTCGTGACCCGTACCGAAGACCGCCTCCATCTGTTGTTTGATACCCAGACTGTAGGTGCGTGCGGCGACCGTGTCATAGTTAAATCCGGCACATCCGCGGTGAGGATTGCCTTTCGAGTAATGGTAGGTAATGAGTGCCAGGGTGCGGCGGCCCTGTTTGACCATGCTTTGCACATGTTCTGTTATAACTTCGCCGAGGTGCGGCCATCCCAGGTTAAAGCGTCCACCGAGGTTGCGGAAGGGGAAAATGATGCCGCGGGGAGTGTTGGTGGCGACGGGAATATTGATGCGTCCGTCCATGCACATGAATGCGGTAATCGCGGTCGGGTGTTGCGCCAGGTAACGCCTGCGCGCGAGCCAAGACTCAGGACTTTGGAATTCCTGGGAGTGTCGGCGAGAATAGTCTACTAGCCAATCGATGCGTTGCCCGATGGACAAATCGTGAATGTCCACCTCTTCCTGGTTCGGTGGTGATTGAGTCAAAATCTCGGTTGTGTTCATTGCCTTATCCTTTCTATGGTTTATGAATAGGCATTGGTCTTTTGGAAAATGTCATGAGGCTTTGTGGAGGATTCACGTGGTAAGCCAACACGTGCTCCGAATTTGAGTAAATGTGATCCATTCCGAGGATGGAGCTGGTATGGCCTTCCGCAATCCTGTATTCCCGAAATGATGTCAATACTCCATTAAAGTGTGATTGATCAGTCGTCCTGCCGAAATGATTAAGAAGTTGGCTTTGGGGTTCAAAAGGATAAGGAGTGTATCGTGGAGCGACTTGCGGAGTTCTGTCAGGTTCATACAGGTGATGGACAAGAGGTAAAATTTGTACGGGTTCTTCATCTCTCCGACAAGACCTCGTATCGTGCCGGTGCCAATAAGTCGTGGCGGGCGTGTTTTAGCTCGCCCACTCCGTTCTACGTTTTTCCCATGGAAGGGACCACCGGATGCCGGGACAAGACGTACTTTTCCTTTTGCCCTCCTGGTTGTCGTCTTCCATTGAAGCCGCAACGTAACCTTTCTGGTTCAGGTTGGTGTTGAAAAGCCCTGACATTGTATTTTTTGTGTTCTGAGTTTCAGGGGTATGGCCATCCTCGTCAAAACGAGTGGGGGGCATTGAACTGTGTATTGCATAACTGATTCCCTAGAAAATGACTTTTGTCCGTGGCACCGGCGCTGGAGCAAAGCCTGATGATTGTTCAAAAAAATTAGCAATCTCTGAATATATGAATGATGAGAGGGGTGGACGTCCCGGTGTTGAATAATCCTTGAGCGTTTTTGTATCGCGCGCGTTGTGCGAATTCGCTCCTGCCGGCAATGCTGCCAGCTGACAGGATAAGGTTGTACAGGTTGAACTCAAACGGAATGGTATGCTGCGGTATTCCACAGATGACCCAACAGTTGTCAGATTTTTAGTCACCACGCAGGCATTTACGGAACTGTGGTTGGTACTTTCAGACGGGTCCCGTCACTGGGCTACTTGAAGCGGATCGCTTTCTTGGAAGGTAGCCTTATTCTCTTGCCGTTGACGCGATGGGGTGACTCATAAGCGTATTTGGGAGGGAGGTGGATGACCAATATATATAACTTGCCTTTATGGTATTTGATAGGCTCTTTCCTAGGATTCTGTGTAGAAGAGTAGTTGTATCCCGATGGCGATGACTAGGAGAGACCAAAGAATTTTGAATACAAACCGGAAACGGGAAGAGGTCTGCAACGTGGGCTGGGCTCGTGGGATCAGCTCACCGGCAAACCAGACTAAGCCACCGGTTAAGGCCAAGGTGCCCATGAGGTTATGGTGAGCCTGAATATCGTGGCCGCCTGGATGGAGGCCATGCATATGGCGGAACAACATAAGACCACCGATCAGTGCAAAACCCGGCAGAAGCGATCGCCAGAATACGTGAGAAATTTTCCCAACCCGAAGCAATCCTTCCACCATGCCGACAGCTAAAGCCAAAATTCCAAAGATTTTATGTTGCAGCATTTCAGGATCTTTGCCTGAAAACGTTTCAGAAAATGTCCATGGGCCGATGGGCCAGGCCAAATGATCGCTCCAGATCAACAGAAAAATTCCTGATCCAATCAGTGAACCCGGCAACAGCCAACGAGCCCACATGAAGGCCTGCCAACCCATCGCTGTGCGCCATTCACTGAGCCCCACCAGAATGACACCGACTCCAGCGAGTGCGTGGTTGAATTCGCTGTATGCAACCCCCTCCGGGGAGCCTTCCCATTGTTCGATCTGCGCAACATCTTGATGGTCAGAGTTGTGATGGTGGCGAGTGTCTTTCTCCAACATGGTGTGCGGTTCGGCCCTAGCAGAAGGTAGTCTGAGGAGCTGCTCGTGGTTTACCGGACCCCATAGACCATGAATAAGCAGAATTGCGACAAGAACTCGAAAGAACCGGATAAAAAGGACTGTAGGAGTTAGCATCCTCAATATTTCCTCATAATTATTTTATGATCTCCCCATGGACATGCTTTGCCAATGTAGGACCATTGGAGAATGATTTTTTGCGGCAATTTGGTAAAAAGGGATTCAGGCGTTGCACTATATACGACCGGTTATATCGGTTATGTACAGTATGGATGAGCACCGTCTGATGGTGTGCGGTCGTTTTGATCTGTGAGGAAGGAATCTACGGTGGGGCACTTCGAGCGACCTTTTCCGCATGAGAGAAGGTGAGTAGTTCTTTTCCCTGAAGGCTTTGGTGAATGAGCCCGGGAATGTCGAGATTTTGTTCGACTTTGAGAATATGAGGTAGCTGACAACGGGTTTGAGGGTGTTTGGGGACAAAAAGTGTGCAGCAATCTTGGTCCGGTTCGATAGAGGTTTCGAATGATCCCAGCGCTTGAGCCTGTTGCGTAATTTCCAGCTTATCCATCCCGATGAGCGGTCGAAGAACCGGAAGCGACGTCGCTTCGTTAATGACGGAAATATTTTCCGGTGTTTGGGATGCCACTTGACCCAGGCTGTCCCCGGTGGTGAGGGCCCATGCTTCTTCCTGCTCGGCGATTCGTGAAGCGATACGGAGCATCAGGCGACGGTAAAGCACCACGCGAACGGGTGGTGGGGTGTTGATGACAATTTGGCTTTGAATGTCACCAAAGGGAACAAAATAAAGACGGGAATGTAGTTGGTACTTTGTCAGCAATGCAACCTGATCCCGGACTTTTTCCTCAGAAACTCGTGAGAGATAGGGCCTACCGTGAAAATGAACAAAGACCGCTTTACAACCACGTTTCATCATGCGGTAGGCTGCCACTGGAGAATCGATGCCACCGGAAATAAGGCAAATGACCCTCCCTCCCGTTCCCGTCGGTAGTCCCCCTGGTCCCGCGTCCCGTTGGCAGGAGTAGTAGGCGTACGGCGGGACTAATTCCACCAAAATTGTCAAATCGGGGTGTGAAAGATTGACTCGCTTTCCGGTATGGTCGGCAACTGCGGCACCGATTTCACGTTCCACGTCCATTGAGGTTTTGACGAATCGCTTATCTGCGCGTTTGGCACTGACCCGAAAGGTGGCGTAAGGATAGGCGGGCAGATGCGCAACGATCGCGTTTTTGAGAGCCGTGAGATCGGGTTGGTCGTAGGCCAATGGTATGGATCGGGTCAAGGAAAAATTCACGATACCGAATACGCGCCTAATCTGTTCCTGTAAGCGAGGCCATACCGAGTCATCCTTGAAGCTTATCCGGATTCGACCCTGGAGTGCTTCGACATGCACATGCGCCAGGGGTTTCAGGGCTCCTCGCAGATGGTGGACTAACCGGTATTCGAAATGTTTCCGGTTGCCTCCTTTAAGGGCGAGCTCATGGTAATGAACTAAGACATGAAGCATTAGTGGAGTGATTCTAGATATCGCTCGGCATCGATGGCTGCCATGCACCCCGATCCGGCAGCCGTAATGGCTTGGCGATAGTGTGAATCCTGAACGTCGCCTGAGGCAAACACGCCGGGGATGTTGGTGGTAGACCGATATGGCTGAGTACGGATGTAGCCTTGTTCATCCATATCGATATGTCCGGTAAACAGGCTGGTGTTCGGCGTATGACCGATGGCCACGAAGACGCCAGATAACGGAATCTCTTCAACCTGGTTGGTTTGGACGTTGCGGACCCGGATACCTGTCACCACATCCTCACCCAGAACTTCTTCAAGTGTACTATTCCATTGAAAGGCGATTTTTTCATTGTTGATGGCCCGGTCCTGCATGATTTTTGATGCGCGCAATTTGTCGCGGCGATGAACAAGAGTGACTTTTGAAGCAAATTTGGTCAGAAATGTGGCTTCTTCCACGGCGCTATCACCGCCGCCGATGACCGCAATCTCTTTTCCACGGAAAAAGAATCCGTCGCAGGTGGCACATGTCGAGACGCCATGACCCATCAGGCGGCTTTCTGAGGGCAGGCCCAGCAAATTGGCCGAAGCACCGGTTGCAATAATCAGGGTTCGGGTTTCCAGAGTGGCTTCGTCGTCAACTGTGACCTGGAAGGGGCGTACCTGGAGATCAACCTTGGTGACATGTCCCTGGCGAAATTGGGTGCCGAACCGTTCGGCTTGCGCCCGCATGTCTTGAATGAGTTGAGGTCCCATGATGCCTTTGGGGAATCCGGGAAAATTTTCCACATCGGTGGTGATGGTTAATTGTCCGCCGGGCTGCGAACCATCAATGAGCAAGGGGGAAAGATTGGCTCGAGCGGTATAGATGGCGGCGGTTAATCCAGCCGGGCCCGATCCCAGAATAATGACGTCATACACCATGCGTGGGCTCCTTACGGTTAGACATGAAGTTAAACGGTCTTATGGGGTATTGAGGGTGCGGCGAGCCGTTCGTGACATCGCCTCATGAACATATGTCCTATACAATGACTGGACTGCACGGCGCAACTGGGTACGTGACCATGTTCCATCCAAAACGGCATCGGCATAGTCGAGTTTGTGACGCAGGGGCATTTGTTGTCTGATTCGCCGGAGGGCCTGGGCCTTGGTCAGGCCATCACGGCGACAGGCGCGGGCGAGTTGAGTCGCTCGGTCGGCGGTGACGACCATAACATGATCCATTCGCCTGTGTGCTCTGGCTTCCAGTAATAACGCCGCATCGTAAATAATAACGGCATGGGGATCCTCGTGTTGAATATTTTTAACCTGTTTGGCTTGCTCCCGGGCGACACGGGGATGAATAATCGTTTGCAAAAGGTGTAATTTCTTAGGGGATTTAAACACGATTTCGGCGAGAGCTTGGCGATTGATGGTGTTGTCTGCGGTGAGCACCTGTGTGCCGAATTCCTTGATAACATCCTTCCAAGCTGGTTTTCCAGGTTTCACAACAGCTCTAGCCAGTTCGTCGGCGTCAATAATCCTGGCTCCAAGCGATTGAAATATCTTGGCTACGGTCGTTTTCCCCGACGCCAATCCTCCAGTCAACCCGACGACGACCATAGCCAACCATAGCATAGGGGGTGGGGAGCAACAATAAATGAAGAAAAATTTTGGTACCAACTTGACCCTGGCAAACCCCTTGGGGTATTGACTCGGTGAGAGTCCTTTCCTTTTGGTGGGCCGATCGACTTCCAAGAGCGTGACAAGGGAGAATGAACACCGTGATAGTTCAACACATGCCGACCACCTTTCGACCAGGTCTGTTTTTAGGTGCCCTGATGTTGTGTGTCCTGCCTGAATTGGCATTTGCCAACACTGAGGAACGTTCGCCTTCTGAGGCCCTTGTCTCGTCGGTATGGCAGGTTGCCTTGGATGGATCAGGGCATTTCACTTCGATTCAAGAAGCGATTGATCAGGCTGCATCAGGTGATACGATTTTGATTAAAGGGGGAATCTATGCCGAGGATGTTACTGTGCATAGCAAGGAGGGTTTGTCGATTATCGGTGAAGGCATGGACCTGGTCGTATTAACCGGGAAAAAGCGTGTCGGGACTCTCCATATTGGTAAGTGGCCGTATGGGGCAACGAATGTGACGATTCAAGATCTGTCCGTGATTCAACATGGAGGATTGGGAGTTGGGATTTTTAATGGCCGTGGGGTACGATTAACACGAATTCGTGTCAATGGAATGGTTTTTAGTCAACAGGTGCAAGACGTGCATCTGGAAGATTGTGTGATTGGTGACAGTGAGACAACCGGCGTGGCATTTGCGGATTCTACAGGCATCCTATCGGGCAATTTGATTTATCATAATGATCATGGTGTGGCTATCGGAGGAAACTCAGATGTGACTCTACGCCGGAATGTTATCACCCAAAGTCTCTATGAGGCGGTGTTGATGACTGATCAGTCCAAAGCCCGGTTGATTCAAAATACCCTGGCTCAGAACGGAGGCGGGGCTGCTTTTCAGGACGATGCACAAGCCGATGTGCAGGGAAATATTGTTACTCAGAGCGCAGTAGGATTTTTGTTTTTTCCGGGGAGTCACACCACGCTGGCCTTTAACGCCTTGTCCGGCAACCAGGGGGACTATGTCATGACCGGGACTCCACCCACGCCGGCTCCGGATCGTGCAGGGAAAACCGATGTGCAATTTTCCCCTGGTTTTGTCAGTCCGGAGAATGGGGATTTTCGTCTTCAGTCCGATTCATCCATGATCCAGGTTGGTGCCTTTCCATACTTAGGGGCTCTGCCTCCAGTTTCTTCCAACCCCTAATTCATTTGTGTGACCGTTTGAAAGCAAGGGGTGAGCCCTTCCGGATGGTTTTGTGAGCCAGGTGTTCTCTGGCTCTGCTCGGGAGGCTTCGCGTCTACGCACTGAAGCATTTTGACGGACAAGTGCGAAGACAGGTCACCGCTTGCCCGTGCTCACGTATTCCCCCGTGGGCTTTACCTGTTCAAGTGGCTATGACCTTTTCTTCGAGAGGCCTCTGGGCAGGACGGGATGAGCCTTTTGGGATTCTCTATAAATTATGCGGTTGGTTTGTCTTACCCATTCGTGAAGGAAAAGACCAGAGTTGTAGAACCTTTAGCAGTTTCCCTCCTTAACGGGAAAATGTTGTCGCAGGAATCCATGACCCGTTTTCCTTTCGTCTTCCACCCACGCCAGTCGGACAGACTTCTAAGATTCGGGACATCGAGGAAGTATAGTGTTTTGGATTAGGGTAATTGCTTGGGACGGAGAATCAACAGAGCATGCTCGGGGTCCAGCGTAACTAGAAAGTGTTTCAGGAAGGACATGCCGAGCAGGCCTTCAATGTGCTCTGGAATATCGGGGAGATCGTGAAGCGCTACGGCGACATTGGTGGCTTGTGCGCTACCTACCGTGATGGAAGAGAGATAATTCATGTTGACTTGGACTGATCCTCCGGCGGTGTTGACGGTCAGGAGTTCATTGTCCGTTGTTCCCAGGATTCCGAGATCAATGGCGACTTGAGTCGAAAGGACTGTCATGGAGGCACCGGTATCCACAATAAGTTGGGCCGATCGTTCTTGATTCAACATCACCTGGACGACAAATGATCCTCCATTTTTGGTGAGAGGTATGGCGATTTCCTCATTGAAAGGTCTGTCCTGCTCTTCCTCATTCGAGGAGGACAAACGGGCAGAAACCTGGGAGTCAGGAGGCGTCTGATTAGGAATGGACTTGGTGGATTCTTGAAGTGTCGGAGTCGTGGATGAGGGTTGATTGGTGGGAGAAGGGCTTTGTGATGGCAATAGGCTGCAGTTAAATAGTTGGACTGGATTGTCCGTTAAGACGCGCGCACCGGAATCATCGAGGCAGTCATACGTTGCTGAATGCCCCGGGGAAACCGATAGTACACTGCATGCAATCATTCCCACCAGCCACCATAAGTTGGTGTGATAAGGATTCCTAAAAAACAAAACACTGCGATTCTCATACATAATGGAAAAAGGATACCAGGATGTGGGGGGAAAACGCTATGAAAGTAATTACCCGCTGGTATCGGGTGTTAAGGGAATGGTGGCCTGAACACGAGAGCCCGTTTCCAACACCTGGGTGGACAGGAGTACGGTTTCCGGTTCGATCTTGTGCACCTGCACGCGACCTTCCAAGATCTCTCCCTGTTTGACGATATAAATGGCCTGCCCATTGGTGAGGAAGGCTTGGCTTTCACCTCCCTTGGTTAAATACCCTAGAAACCGGAATTGGTTGAGTTGTTCCCGGGCCCGCTGTCCTGCAAGGTCGGCAAAAGAAGGGCCTGGTGGTGGCGGTGGGGGAGGCGATGGGGAAGGGGGCGCTTTGGGAAGGCTAGGAATGGAGGGGGGCGATTTTTCTTGTCGAGTAACCTGGGCCGTGCCCAGAGGTGCAAAGATATTTCGAGGTTGAGAGAATTTCGCAGTTTGGCGAGGATTAGGAAATTCCGGATCTAACTCCAGATCTTTAAGTGGGGGCAGGGGACTTCCTGAGGTGTCAGAGTAAGGCATGGGATCTGTTTGCCCCGAATCCCACATTTGGAAGACCGTCACCATGCCCCAAGCCAATAGTAAGCCTCCTAATACCAGCCATTTTCGTTGATTCGTCATTTAGGCTTTCGTTTTTTTGACCGGTTCAGGGAATTCTTTCAGAAAGGTAGAGACTTTCAGCTTAAAGATGACCCCTTTTTGCTTTTTAGATGTTTCAACGGAAAGTTTTTCGATAAAGAGATAGGGCCACCGTTGCTCCAGTTCGAAAATGAATTTTCGAATAGCCTCATAGGGTCCTACGGCTTCAAACGCAAAAGTTCCTTTTGTCGCCAGTTTATGAGGGAGAGGTTTGAAGTCGTACCCCATACCAGGAATTTGTACATGATTTTGTTTCGCTAAATCGGCTATGTCCAAGCTTAAATCTGTGAATTCTCCGGAATCCGGAAGAGCGTTCCACATGGTGGATAAAACCGTTTGGGTCTGCCTGGCCGTCTGCATGGTTGCCTGTGTGTGCAGCGAGGCGTGATTCCTGGCCGTGATGTGTTGAAAACGGTCCTGGGCCGGGTAAAAGATGAAGGCAAACATTACAACCGATGACAGTCCGGCCAGGATTGTCACGATGAACAACGGACTTAAATATTTTGAGATCCGAATCGTCGTCTTGGATCGTTGTATGATTTGAAAAGGATTCATCGTTGCATGGAAGCCCTTGTTAGCTGAGGAGTCGAGTGTCGGGCATCATAGGTGACGGTGAGCGTAAACACGCTATAAGAGACACTCTGATCGTCTTTGGTGGCTTTTGTGGAATGCTGCGATAACAACACATTTTGAAAGGCTGCGTGCTTATCTAGCTGATGAATGAGTCGGTTGAGATCGGGTAGAGATGCTGCCGATCCTTGAAGAAGGATCGTGTCGGTTTTTTCATCGAGAGATACCGAGTTCACGGTGATGTTCGGAGGAATGGCTGTTTCCAAATCGGTCAGTAATTGTGTCCAGGAAAATCCAACCCGTTCACGAACCTGTTTCACAAACGTGATTTTTGACGGAATGCTCCGAATAGCTTGGTGGGAAAGGTCAATCCCCGCCCCTCTGGCTTGGGAGACCAATTGTTGGTTGGCCGTCTCGACACTGACTGCTTGGTCCTCTAGGACATCAATCTGTGCATGTAATGAGTCTCCCTGCCACCAGAATGACGCGGTGAGGGCCAGGGCACCGGCGGTGATGAGGGT
>JAGQKG010000097.1 GCA_020430245.1 Nitrospira sp. | reverse complement strand
AGTTTTTCCTGAGCATCCGGCGTCCAGAGCAATTGCTCGCCCGCTGGCAGGGCAGAAGTTCCCGTGGCCCCTGTTGAGCCCAACCCCATTTGTGCGACCATGGCCGAAAAGGGACATCCGCCCCCGTCAGAAGTGGTGCCTGGTGCTCCAGCACTAGCCGGAGCTACAGAAGCAGCTGGAGCTGAGGCTGCTGCCGATTGGCCACCTTGAATTTTTTCGTTCAAATAGGCCGTCATCTGCCCCATGCCCGCCGAAACGTTGTCCTCCAAACCGCCACGGGTCATTTCCAAGGGTTTGGGCGCTTCGGTTCTCCCGCCCAACTGAACCCCCAGGGAGGAGACCATCTGGGTTTCGCCGGGATTGGTCACCATCGAAAAGCGTGACTGACAGGAAGGGCATTCAAAAAAGACGCCCAAAGAACCCTCAGCGGGTTTTTCGACTTTTTCAAAGGTCATATAAGTTTCGCATTTGAGACAGACAAATTTCATATCGTTTCCCTTCTGACCGCCGGCGAAGGCCGACAATCGCTACGAGACGTTACGCCTTCCCGTCTAACACCTGTTGATAATCCAACAGCGTGTGAACTTTTTTGGCAATGTCCTGATATTTGGCCACCGTGGGGTTGTCGCCATCCAGGATCGGTTCTCCCTTATCAAACGTGCGGGCAAAATTCCGGTCAAAGGGTATGCGTCCCAGAAGCGGCAGACCCAGGGCTTCACACATGGAACCGGTATCCCCTTCAAACAAGGGGTTTTCCTCCCCGCAGGAGGGACAGCGGTACTGACTCATATTTTCGACCACCCCCAGAATATGAATCCCCAGTTCACGGGCATAGGCAATGGACTTCTGGACCACATTAGAGGCCACCTCAGACGGTGTCGTGACCACCACAGCCCCTGCTAAATCAGGAATGAGTCCGGCTAAGAGAGGTGGCTTATCGGCTGCGGCCCCTGGGGGCAAGTCGGCCAACAAATAGTCCAATTCCCCCCAAACCATGTCGGAAAGGAATTCCCGAATCACATTCATTTCTGTCAGGCCCAACCAAACCGGGCTCAGGTCCATTGGCCCTTTCCAGCGCACCGGGGCGTTTTCTTGTAGCAGAAAATCCATCGACGCCACTTTGATATTTAACGGACCGGTCGGCGGCACCGCTCCTTCGGGGGTATCCAATAAGCCCTTCCCGCGCATGCCCAGCATTTGCGGCACACAGGGACCATTGATATCCACATCGAGCAGCCCCACCCGTTGGCCCAGACGCGCAAAAGCCAAAGCCAGGTTCACGGTGGTCATGCTTTTTCCCACCCCGCCCTTGCCACTCATCACCACTACCTTGCGGCGAATATCCTTCATCCGTGCCATGACGAGTTTGGTCTGAGCTGAAATCTGCTCCACCACCTTGGCATCGTCGGAATAGTGGAGTTTATTCAGAATCGTTTTCAGGTCATTTTGTTGACTCATTGTCTGCACCTAACTGTGAAAGGCAATAGGTAAAAACCAGAAACCACGGTACCACAGCATTTTTTCCAGCGTCAAACCAATCAAAAAACTATATCAATGACATTCCGGAAGGCCGAATAGCCCATAAAGAGGCTTATTACAGCGGGCCACGGAAAATGACCAGGAGGAAGGATAGGGTTGAAAATGGCTTAGGAAAAATCTTGCAGAAGGGTCATGCCAAGAAATCGCAAACGACTGAAATATTCACAGGTGGATTCGGACAATTCCGGGAGAATAGCGTCCAAGTCAGCGAGACAATCACGTAATATTTCAGTTCGTGGGTCATCAAGATGATGTTCATCAAAGTAATAGGTCAAACATCCACCAATGACAGTATCTAAGGTCATGAGTTGCCCTTCATTACTCCCTAACCCGTCTGGCCAATCGGAAGATTGATGAACTTGCCAGGTTTTGCCCAGTTTTTCTCGATCGCTATCGGTCATATGCCCTCATGATCATGGCGCTTTTGCCGTGGCGGCATCAAATTGTCCTCGCCATTCCAATCAGCTACAGTCCTTTTCCCCAGCCCAACGCATCTAATAGCAGGACAGAAAGGGCACATAATCCCAGTCCCCAGATTCGATAATCAACTACCTCCCGCTCTAAACACCATTTGACAATCCGCAACCGCCAACGATCTGGTCCGGCGTACAAGAAAATGCCCTTCGCGACCATACTCAGACCCACGGTTATCCAAAGGGGTTGGTAGGGGACTCCTCGGGTTCCGAATAACAGCACAAGGCCCAATAAGGCCGAAACGCCACCCCATTTTATAAACCCTGGTGCCACAATCAGTGACTGTCGCAATGTGGCAATCATGCGTTCCGGCGCAATCAACAAGACCACACCATCGGCCATCCACAACCCAGCAATAAAGAAAAGGAAAATGACGGCCATGATTCATCCAAACGTGTGTAGAACAATTTCCTCTGCCAAAAGATGACATGAACATGCGTTTGAGAGGCATGGCCAAGGCGCTATGACTCACTTACAAATACCGATGACCGGTCACCTCTCCTGATGTATCCAATTCGTATAACAATGGTGCACCTGTGGGAATATTCAATTCAAGCACGGCTTCCCTGGACAATTGCTCTAATTGCATGACTAATGACCGCAAACTATTGCCATGAGCCACAACTAAGACTGTCTTATTGTCCAACAGGACCGGCTGGATACGATGTTCATAATATGGAAGAACTCGTGCGGCAGTATCCTTCAAACTTTCACCCCCAGGAGGAGGTACATCAAAGCTCCGGCGCCAAATTTTCACCTGCTGGTCACCATATTTTTTCGCCGTTTCGGCTTTATTAAGCCCCTGCAACTCTCCATACATCCGCTCATTCAGCGCTTTATCTTCCTCAATGGGAATAGTCGTCTGTCCAATTTCTTCCAGAATCAATCGAAGGGTTTCCTTGGCACGCATCAACACCGAGGTAAACGCACAGTCAAATCGAAAGGCCTGAAGCTTCTTGCCGGCACTGCGGGCTTCCTCCTCTCCTTTGGGAGTAAGTGGCACATCGACCCAACCCGTAAAACGGTTTTCCAGATTCCACTGAGATTCGCCATGACGAATTAATACCAACTGAGCCATCTAGATCCTCCCTCGTTCCCTTCCGTGATTGCCTCTTCCATATTTATGTGACCTACTCTTGCTTGCATTGATTCGCACCGAATCGTACCATGACCAGAAAATTTTTACCTACATTCGATACAATATGGCCTCTGACGAGCATAAATGGGAACAATTCGCACGCTGGTGGACTGCTTTGGCTGACCGACATGGCGTCGCCGATCGAACAAAACAGTTTTTCCGCCAAGGCCTTGAGCCTCAAAACGCCCTGGACCGGGCAGCTCAGGAAGGCGGTGATCTGGACTATATCCTATTTACACTCATCCGGCATTGGATACCCGCGGTTCTTCCCCCCGCAGGAAAGGAACGAACTGCAAAAAACGATTCCGATTATTGGTTGGAATCGGAACGTATTCTCAAGGCTGCAGTCGGTCGACTTAGGGAACTCAAGCCCGTCATTGATATGCTCACGACACCGAGTCCGCTTGATAGGTCCGTTGACTCCCCTCGATCAGAAGTTGAGGTCGAATTGGCCAACATGCTAGAGGGTATCGCGGAAGTGGTCGGAGAGTATGGAGGCCCCGATTATACCTCAATTATCAAAAACTTCGACCCAATTCCCCTGCGTCAAACGCAACCCTTTAAACACAACAAAAAACACAGTGCGGAATTGTGGGTAGTCTTTTTATTACGGGAACATTTTCGAAACTTAGGTTTGGGAAAAGATCGAGCTTGGAAGCTCATCGCCCAGCTTGTTGAGGCCGCCAATATTTTTCAGTCAGACGAACAGCCCTCCACACCTGAAGCCCTAAAATCCTGGTGGACAAAAAATTGGCCCAGGACCTACACACTCTTGACGGAAAAGGGCCGACAAGGGGATGCCAAATCCACTGCCTATCAATCTGACTATGATTGGTTTCGAGCATGGTTTAATTGGCAGACCGCATCAAGTCCGTCCCAGGTCCATCCAGCCACCAAGAATCCCAATCCTCTCCCTTAAAAGAATTTTTGAACAGGACGTCCTTCCGTTCCACCAAGAGGATCCTGAACCGGAGGCCCTTGAACAATCGCCGCCGCCAATAGGCCAAGCATCAACATATGCAGCACCACCCCTAACCAGAGGACGTAAGGTTGCACTCCACCCTCTTCCTGAATCAGGTGTGCACGACTAGTATCATCAAGACTGGGCATCGCCATAATTCTCTGTACTTTGTCTTTCACATGCCAATAGTACAAGTAATTCGCGCTGGCTCCGGCTAATATTCTCGATACAATTCCTACCATCACATCCCCGGTCATAAAAATGGCAAGTGCCGGGGCCACAGCGTATAACAACGCAAACATGTACATCTTGCGATATAAAAACCAAAGAAACGAATCAAATAACGCGGCAGGCCAGTTCCAACTTAGCGCAAATCGTGGGCCCTGAGGGGTTTCAATATTTTCAAACTTTTCCTTGTAATACATAAATGCCGGGCGCCACACCCACCCGGTCTTAACTGAAAATTGAATGGATTTACTTGGACCGATGAACGTTTCCCACAATTGAGATTGAGTGGGAGGAGTCTTGGTCCCGGGTCCATCAGTATTGACCTCTGCGGCCCGCTCTGAAGAAGGGGAAGCAAACGCTTGTCCACACTGCAAACAAAAGTTCGCGGTATCGGGATTCTCTTGTGAACAGGAGGGGCAAGGGCGCATTGTGGTCGGTTATAGCATTCCAACTACACCCACACAAGTTCTGTCGGGTGGGGAAAGCTCACTGGACAATATTTTGAATCCTGCCCAACCACCATGGAGACCTAGCATTGAATGTTTCGACTCGCTCGCACTTTTCGATCAAGTATTTCATCCACCATGGCCGTGAGATCGCCAAGAGGCATTTCTGGATAATCGAGCTCGTGTATGCTCCAGGATAGTCCAGAATTATGCCACTGGGTTGGAACACCTGAAACCTGAACGGGAACCTTCCCCACTAATCGCTTCAAGCTTCTCCGACCAAATGCCGCTTGAACCATGGATTGAACATGATCATCCTCTACATCTTCGTTCGGCACCATTCCCGCCTGGAGCCACATTACGTCTAATTCTCTCCGATGCCCGTCATTGAAACACTTTTGAATATCTTTTGATTCGTCTTTTTATGCACGCAGCTCCGTGTTATTGGTACACCATAATTATGTTTCTCTGATGCCCCTGGCCCACTTTTTGACTGGACCCATGTTGTTATTTTCGCTAATGTTTCACCGCACGTAATAGTCCAATGCTCCCTGTCAACTTCTTTTTTGTTGTCTTTCCGTAGGATTTCTCCATGTCAGCTATTGAAGACCGCCCCTTAAATCCTCCTCTCAACGAGGTTGAAGAGGACCGGGCTCTCCTTCTCCGCACCCACAGGAATTGGAGACGCTCTCAACAAACTGGAATCAGAGAAAAAGTACAATCTGAAAACGAACAGACCACCCAAACCACTTCACCAAGTCCTCAAGATTTTTTTCAGATTGACCTCCGAGAGGCCGATTTCCGCCACCAGGATCTTCGGAATGCCAATTTCCAAGAAGCCTACCTCCCTGGAGCGAATTTTGAAGGAGCGAACCTGCGTGGCGCAAATTTTCAAGGCGCGAATCTGCGAAGTGTCCGCTTCAGAGGTGCCCGGTTGGCCTGGGCGAATTTTTCACAAGCCGATCTTATATGGGCGGATTTCCAGCAAGCGGAACTTCAAGAAACTGATTTCCAGCATGCGACGCTGCGCGGCGCCACCTTCGCTCGAGCACAAATTCGGGGGGGGAACTTTTTTTCCTCGGACTGCTCTTGGGCCGATTTTCAGGACACTGACCTATATGAAAGTGATTTTCAACAGGCCAATCTCAATGGAACGACTTTCCTCAATGCTCAGACAGACGGGGCCAATTTCCAAAGTTGTCGTGGTTACCACAAACCATCACCGATGGACTCTTCATCACACCCCGGGGATCCTCTCTTCCCTTAACGGGCTTTCATAGATTGTTCCTTTTTTGAATTAGCCGCCTTCTTGGCTCGAAACCGCATATTCACGAAAAGTAGCGGGCTATCCTAAGGCTTGACCGGATGGTTGAAAAAAATTACGCAAGACCACATTCCGCTGGGGTTCACGCAATTTGGCCAAGGCCCGTTCCTCAATTTGTCTAATCCGCTCTCGGGTCACGGAGAATTCAAGGCCAATCTCTTCTAAGGTGGCATCCTCAAGCTCTCCAATACCAAAGCGTCTCCGAATAATATGTGCCTCCCGAGGCGTTAAAGTCCCTAACAAGGAAGTCACTTTTTCCTGGAGATCCGTCCGTTCAGCCGAATAACATGGAGAAACGGCGGCATGATCTTGCAGGAGATCAGAGAGAGGCGAACCGTCTTCGTCCCCCATGGGAGTTTCCAGCGACAGAGTTCCTTTTGTCGCTTCCAACATCGTGGCCAATTTATCCAGAGGAATATCCACTGCGCTGCTGAGCTCCTCCAATTTCGGTTCCCGTCCCAATTGCACCGCTAAACGTTCCAGCGTTCGTCGCACTCGAGTCAAGACATCACACACGTGCACAGGAATCCGCACAGTCCTTGATTGATCGGCCAATGCCCTTGTTACCGCCTGGCGAATCCACCACGTCGCATAGGTGCTAAACTTATAGCCGCGTTGGTATTCAAAACGGTCCACCGCTCGCATCAGGCCGATATTGCCTTCCTGTATGAGGTCCAACAAATCAAGGCCTCTATTTACATACCGTTTGGCAACACTCACAACCAGGCGTAAGTTTGCCTCCAACATCGCCTCCTTAGCAAAATGCAAGCGGATTTTAGCTTGATCCAATTGTCGAATCCGTGCGAGAAATTCTGAAAAGCACATGCGCAAAACTTCTTGCTCCAAATATGCAAGGTGTTCTCCGGCTTCCATGGTCGAGCGATGGAAGCTTGAAATTCCCTCTCCACCAGCGGTTGTGGCAGCTAGAGCTTTCCGCCCCATTCCAGGTGTTCGCTCATCACCATTAAAAATGTCTTGCGGGGATATTCCTAACCGTTTTATTACTGCCACAAGTTGCCGTTCCGTTGCACGAATGCGACTTTCCACCTGTTTGGTAAACACAGGATGCCAATTTACTCCTTCAAGACTCTGCCATAACTTCTTTCTAGCTTGCACAGAGGTCGAAGCGCCTTGTTTAGACCCTGATGCATTCTCCTTCGTCATCATGAATTGAACACAGTGACAAAGGTGGCTCAGTTGCTGAATGACTCGTTGACGAAATTCTTCATCATCTTGCTGTTCGGTTTGGGTATCTGGAGTTTCAGATTCTTCCTCCGATTCGGTCTCCCCATCTCCATCTTTCTCCTTTTGAACAATATGTTTGGCCGCAATTTCGCCATTCATCAACCGCGTGTGTTGCTCTTGAAGATAGTCCAAGGTCATAGGAAGAGAGTACAGAATCTCCAGCATACTTCGTCGGGCTTCCTCAATTTTCTTGCACAGACGAACTTCACCCTCCCGGTCCAGTAATGACACTTGTCCTATTTCCTTTAGATATAAAGGAAGTTGCTTGTCACTCACTCCCGACGAACTGTCCACTTCAGGCGAGCCGCTGCCGGACAAGATAGGATGACGGCCCTGCTTTTTCACCCGTTTAATAGACCCATTCCAGGAAGGTTTCGGTTCCGATACCGATGAGCTCATAGCTGGTCTCCCTTCTATTGAATATTCTCAGGTCATCTGACTATCTGGTTGAGAGGCATTGGTACCCCGTGAAACTCATTAATCACCTGCTACGAATCAGCAAAGGAAGTGCCACTAATAAAAGGCTCGTTACTAATACACATTGATTCTCGTTAATGCTAATTCCTCTCCAAAATAAGGAACATGTTCCCTCTAAGTAAGAAAGGCCTTATTGAAAACGTCGAGGCGATTTACGACCTGTAAGGAACATCATGATAAAGAATGGTCAGTCTCTACGTTTTTCAAGATTTTTTCTGTAATGTTTTGTCAAGGAAGCTGACAAAACTCTCAGCAGCCCTCTACATGCTTTCACTAAAACAGACGAGAAAGGCTTGGATCCTGCCACGACTCAAAGGTCTTCAGAGAAGTGGGGACGAGGAATGAGATTCTTGGCTTGGGTACGGTATTTTGTTACAGTCCGCCCGGTTTATCTATGAAATAATTGAAGTTATTCCAAATTACTGATTCAGTTTTGTGTCCCAATTACCAGATTGAAGTGGACTGGCCAAACATAAATCTTAAAAGAAAAGCCTTTGGCATGAGAGGAGAAACGATGCGATTGTCCATCTGGGTGATACTATGCCTCACGATAGGACTCGGAGGATGTGCGGGAAAAACCAAATCCACGAAGGCCCAGGATGGAGTGGAAACAAACCCTGACATTCAGATGGTTGAATCTGATGAAGGGCTCATCAAAGGCCAAGAACAAGAAACCGAATTTTTTGATCCCTTTGATGAATCCGATCATGCCCAGATCAAGGACTATGATCCCTTGGAACCTGTCAATTCCGCCGTCTTTGAATTTAATTACCGGCTGGACAAATATGTGGTGAAGCCGGCTGCCAAGGTTTATAATTTCTTTATCCCTCCCGACGTTCAGCAAAGCTTCTCCAACGTGTTTCAAAATATTCGATTTGTGCCGAGACTTTTCAACAACCTTTTCCAAGCGAAGTTTAAGGGAGCCGGCATTGAGCTGAGCCGGTTCCTGATCAATTCCACCCTTGGTGTGGGAGGGTTGTTCGACCCTGCAAAAATCATGTTTGAGTTGGAAACTCCCCAAGAGGATCTTGGACAAACCTTGGGATCCTATGGCGTGGGGCCCGGTCCCTTCCTGATGATTCCATTCCTGGGACCCTTCACATTACGAGATGGGATTGGATTTATCGGCGATTCCTTCCTTGACCCTTTTAATTGGCTAGTCCTTCCCTTTATTGAAATCGCGGACGCCCCCAGGTTGGTCCAACACGATCCAACCGTCACCTTTGCACGACTTGGGATGGTCGCCGGCGAAACTGTAAATCTCCGGGCACTCACACTTGAAAAATTTCAAGGTGTTGAGGAAGGCACGCTCGATTTGTATGGAGCCGTCCGGAATGCGTATCTCCAGCAACGAAGGAAGGCCATTCAGGAATAGTCCTTTAGCCCGTCATCTTGGTTACAGCCTCAGTCACAACTCAAGAGTATGGAAACGCTTGAATTCTCTTTTTCCGCTGACTTTTTTTCATAGCGCCAACAACTTTTCTCTCGAAGACAGGAGAGGGAAAAACGGGTATCATACCCAAAGGAGGTTTCTTCGCGATAAAATTCTTCATTATGCACGGCCAGCAGAATTCTCAACCACCGACCTCCACCCATCCCCCAACCGGTCAACTCTTGTTCACCACCGCCGCATTTGTCATCGTGGTGGCTGGAATGAGAACAGCAGAACCCATCCTAGTCCCTCTTATTGTCTCAATATTTCTTGCCATTATTAGTGCATCACCTGTTTTTTGGCTTCGACAAAAAGGCATACCTTCGCCATTGGCGGTGTTCGGTGTCGTCCTAGGAGTTCTCAGCGTCGGGGTTGTATTTATTCTGATTATTGGGACTTCCCTGGATGACTTCTCTGAAGCCATTCCCCGCTACCAAGCTCGACTGACTCAAGAAATCGAGCCCATGATCCAATGGATCCAGGAGTTGGGGTTTCAATTTGATAAAGGCCTATTAGTGAAATCCATCGATCCCGGGGCTTCAATGAGGCTCGTAGCCAAAATGTTGTCCGGGTTGGGAAACGTGCTCACGAATTCTTTTTTAATTCTCCTCACCGTCATTTTCATTTTATTTGAGGCGTCCAGCTTCCAAGAGAAAGTAGGAACCGCCTTCGGAGATCCGAAAGGCACCTTCTCCCAGGCCCAAAAAATAACGGACGCCGTCAACAATTATTTAGCTATCAAAACCGTTGTCAGCCTTGGAACGGGTGTGATTGTCGCGTTGTGGGTGTGGGCCCTAGGGATTGATTTTCCTCTTATTTGGGGACTTCTGGCTTTTTTGCTGAACTTTATTCCAAACCTCGGGTCTATCATTGCAGCAGTCCCGCCGATGCTATTGGGATACATTCAATTCGGCATTGGACACCTATTGCTGGTAGCCGCGGGGTATGCAGCCGTCAACCTGATCTTCGGTAATGTCGTGGAACCCAAACTTATGGGGAGAAAATTGAACCTTTCCACTCTTGTTGTCTTTCTCTCCTTAGTGTTTTGGGGGTGGGTGTGGGGACCGGTTGGAATGTTGCTTTCTGTTCCCATGACCATGGTGGTGAAAATTGCCTTGGAAAGCAGCCCCTCGACCCGTTGGATCAGCATCTTATTGGATTCTGAGGCCTCCGCTGCCCAATCCGTAAACAATAATTCTCAGGAGCCGCAACCGGATGCTTCTTCTTCCGAGTCAAAACATGCCGGTTCGGTTTCCCTCCATACCTGAGCTATACAAGCTAAGGATACGCTGCGTCTCCCGTTTTTCCCTGAGGTGATCTCACAACATGCAATTAGCCATTTATCACAGAACAAAACACGTCACCTTTTACACAGACACAATAGTCAGACCAATCATGGTTGTAGGTCAATCCTGACAGGCTGTTTGCCTAGTGACCTCATCCTGAAATTGTCACAGATTCTGGTGCCACAATAGCTACAGGTATGAACTCGAAACAGGTATCAAAAATTCTGTTAATCCAAGCGCTGGAACAATCAGACCCACAAGGACGATACATCTCACACTCCACCAGACAGCGAGCCACCCAACACGCAAAAAAATGCTCGCCCGACGAACCACCCTCATCAGCAGAAAGGTCTATCCAGTTCTTTACCAATCGGGCGGAATTTCTCTGGAGTTTTCTCTCCACGTCTTACCCCATGATCACAGAATCGTTTCGAGGCGCCCAGGCTACAATTCCATATACCATCGTGGCGATACCGGCCTTTGCTGCCGGCCTGTTCATTAATGGGCTCGGAACATCCCAACGAGTCAATCTCTTAAACTTTCCACTCTTGATTCTGCTTTTATGGAATATGGGGACCTATGCCGGTACCATTCTGCCGCCGCTTCTGGGAAAAGACCTAACCGGGCCACTGCTCAGTCACCTGACCAAAGGATTTGCCACCGCAACGGAATGGTTGGGGAAAGGACCATGGCAGAAAATTGCTTTACCTGGAGGTACGGACAGAGAATGGATTCTTCAATCTTCCGAACGATTTATGAACCTGTGGTGGAGGCACTGGAATCCCGTCATTATCAGTCAGGTTCGTCATCTTCTGCACATTGGAGCCGCCTGCCTGGCACTAGGCATCATCCTCAATATGTACGTCCGTGGACTAGTTCTCGATTATCAAGCCACCTGGGAAAGCACCTTCTTATCAGCGGCACAGGTGCATGTGGTCTTATACGGACTCTTGGGACCAGCAGCCTGGTTTCTGGGCTTTCCCTTTCCATCAGCCGAAAACCTTGCACATCTTCAAGCTCCCGGCCATGGTTCTGCTGCTCCATGGATTCATATGTGGACACTGACGGCCTTTATAGGAATCGTCATGCCTCGGATAACCCTAGCCTGGCTATCCGCACGCTTTGCACATAAAGCCGTGCAATCCTTCACGCTCCCTCTCGATGAGCCGTATTATCTCCAGCTGCTGAGTACCGAACGAGGACAAGGCACCCAAATTGATATTGTGCCGTACAGTTATCAACCCTCTCCGGCCGCTTTAGATTGCTTGGGACAATGCCTTCTGGATCTCATTGGCAATCAGGCCACCTTGCATTGGAGAGACCCACTTCCTTATGGACAGACAAGCGTGCCCTGGTTGCCGGCAACCTCACCTCAAACAATGGTTCTCATCTGTAATTTGGCGCAAACCCCGGAAGCGGAGGTGCACGGCGAACTCATTCATATGCTTCAAGCTTCTATTGAATCTTGTAATGGACAACATCGCTTACTCCTTGTTCTGGACCGTGAGCCCTATCAGCACCTTGCTGATCAGACACAAATGAAAGGACGCCAACAAACCTGGCAGCGACTCGCCAACGACTACCATCTGCAAATCGTAGTTTTCGATGCCAAAGACGCATCCCGCGACCAGTTTCTTGAGAAGGCCCAGGCGGCACTATGGCCTCCAAAAGGTTCGATGACATGACGGCCCTTTCTTCCTCCATCACGCTTTCACTCATTTCCCATACCAATATCGGGAAGACCACCTTGGCCCGCACTCTGTTGCGTCGCGACGTCGGACAGGTATTCGATCAGGCCCATGTCACGCTTCAAAATGAACACTTCGTATTGCTGGAGACTTCTGATGGTTCCCGACTCAACTTGTGGGACACCCCAGGCTTTGGAAATAGCCACAAGCTCTTGGGCCGTCTTCAAGGACTCACCAACCCGATTGGGTGGATGGTGTCTCAAGTCTGGGATCGTATAGCAGACAAACCGTTTTGGTGCAGTCAACAAGCGATCCGAAACGTCAGAGATGAAGCGGACGTGGTGCTGTATCTCGTCAATGCGACTGAAGATCCCTTCATGGCGGGCTATCTTCAACCCGAACTCGACCTCCTCACATGGCTCGACAAACCCGTCATTGTGCTAGTGAATCAAACCGGTCTGATCGATCCCCAACAACAGCGACAATTGGAATCCCTTTGGAGGCAACACTGGGTCAAGCAACCCGTCATTAAAGACGTGATGAGCCTTGACGCCTTTACCCGCTGCTGGGTTCAGGAAGGTGTGTTATGGGATCACGTCACTCAGGCCTTGCCTCCCGAAAAACACCCCACGATGGAAAAATTGGGGAAGGCCTGGTATGCCACCCACCGGCAGATCTTTAATACATCTATGACCCATCTCGCTCAACTCTTAATCGAGACCGCCTTGGATGGAGAACGCCTTCCCCAAGAGCCGGCGGGGCTCTCAAAAAAGCCGCAAATCAAAAATGCGATTCAGGCACTAGACCAACGTTTAGCACAACGCATCTCAGGCGTCACCGCAGATCTTATTGAGTTACATGGGTTA
>JAGQKG010000096.1 GCA_020430245.1 Nitrospira sp. | reverse complement strand
AAACGGGCGTGGCGGCTGGCTTGTGAGCGAGAGGGGATCAATCCGAAACGTCCTACTCGATTACCATTGTTGTTTGCGTTGGACGCCGATTTGGAAATTCCTGATGGCTTCAAATACAGCATAGACTGTTCCCGTCCGGGAAGCCATCCATACTGTGCTAGCCATGTTGGGTGCTCGGGGGGAAGCTGCGGAACGAGTGAGGTGGGGGCAGCGTATTTTTACATGGTGATGCAGATGGGGATGGCGGCGGATCTGGTTGCGCGGTGGTTGTGGCGGAGGAGATTAAATGGATTGCAGGTGAAATTGTTTCTGCCCAGCTTCTTTCTATTGGTTGCCTGGAAAATAAGACAAGGAATCTAGTTGTTACTGGTCGAGTAATGTATCCCCCTCATTTCTTCTGATTACCCTCATTGTCTTTGAAATGCAGATGATCTGTTGGTCGAAGTTCGAACATTTCAATGAAAAAATAGTCGATAACTTGATGAAGTGAGCTATTGACCTTTTTATAGAGTGATTTTCAAGCGATGGTCTTGGAATCCGTTTAAATTTGGAGTGTATTTTTATTTTGTCTTCCAAAATGAGAAGCCGACGATCAGGGTACACTGCCTGATGATACGAGGTTGCTCTCTGTATGTTCTTTTGAACTTAATCTGTAGATCAGGGTTGCGATTTGAATAGTTCTGGAACGATGGTGCCTGCGATTTTCCGGGGCAGCTGACCGAAGTAGCCCCAATCGTAGCTATGGCAATGGTTTGTTCCCGGTAGGACGGGTTAAATCTACCACACCTTCTGCTGTCTTTATCAAACCTAAAATGAGAAGAGATTGGTTCATTGGTTATCGCCTTCCCTTCGGGGATATGGCCATGACCGGAATCATGGTTTGTTTGGCCGATGTTTAAATGACGAACTGCAAATCCTGAAAATAGCTGAAAGGCGAAGGCAACGACTGACGGTGTGGGTATGTTGAGCTGAGATATTTCAAAATTTATTTCTTCTTCCATTCCTATCTTTACTTCTTTCTGCGACCTTGGTACCACTGGGAGGAAGATTAGTGGTTTCATGAGTAAGTGCCCCAAGTCTGCATTCTCGGGCAATATAAGGAGTGCTATGAATTACTTATTTCCTCAACGACTTCAAAAAATCGGCCCTTCACAAATTCGCGAAAATATGCGGTTGGCTTTAGAGTCTGGCGCTATTAACTTGGCTCAAGGTCGCCCAGACTTTCCTACCGCTACGCTGGTAAAGGAAGCAGCAATCCAGGCCATTGCTCAGGATCAGAATCAATATTCTGTAACCTGGGGGCTACAGGAACTGCGAGAAGCCATTGCCTCGCATCTCTTGTTCCGTCATGGATTGACCTATGATCCCGAGACTGAGATCACGATTACCTGTGGGGTGACGGAAGCGATTGTCGCGGCCATGCTTGCGGTAGTGGAGACCGGAGATGAAGTGATTATCCTTGAGCCAGCGCATGAAAATTATGTTCCTGCTGTCTACTTTGCTGGTGGAATTCCACGCTTTGTGACTCTTCGGCCCCCGGACTTTAATTTTCCCTATAAAGAGTTACAGAACACGATCACCTCTCGGACCCGGGCCATTATTTTGAATACTCCTCATAATCCTTCAGGACATGTTTTTACCAAGGAAGAGCTGAACAAGATTCTCAGTTTGGCTGAGCAACATGGTATTTGGGTGGTGACCGATGAAATTTATGATCATTTATTTTATGCCCCCCACCACCATATTGCGCCGGCAAGCCTAGCTCCAGGGTGGAAAGGTATGATCATGACGGGTGGGTTATCAAAAATCTATGCGGCTACCGGATGGCGTCTGGGATATGTGATTGCCGCACCGAATATTTCGTCCGCTATTAGAATGGTGCACGACTATCTCACGATTTGTGCCCCCACTCCGTTTCAACATGCAGGGGTGGCCGCATTACGTCTTCCGGGGGCGTATTACACAGAATTGCGATCTACGTTTCTTCATCGTCGAGACCTGATCATGACCATGTTGATGGAAAGCGGATTTGAACCCTATGCCCCCCAGGGGGCCTATTATTTGTTGGCAGGATTTGAGGCCTGGGACCATGAGGGGGACTCCCAATCGTTTACCAAGCGATTGATCGAGGACGCAAAGGTCGCGGTGGTGCCAGGTAGTGCGTTTTACTATCAGGCCACTGATTTGGGGAAGCACCTTGTCCGCTTTGCCTTTGCCAAGAGGAGTGAGGTCCTCATGATTGCCGGTGAGAGACTTTCAAATGCATTTCGCAATCGGTGAAGGGGAGCTGCCAGCGTTGTTTCCCTGCTCCATTCTTGAATTTCCTAGGCTATTCTTTTATCAACAGAAGGGAATCGTATATGACCATGTCAGTATGGGATGAACTGTCTCAACGGATTACGGATCTTGATACCCTCTCGAGCATAGGGGGACTATTGGGCTGGGATCAGCAAGTGATGATGCCTTCAGGTTCGGCAGGAGGACGTGCTCAACAACGTGAATTCATCGGACGATTATACCACGAACAGGCTACGTCCACTCGCCTGGGTGAACTTATTGAGGCGGTGGCGGCATTACCTCATCCGACTCTGGAACAACAGGCGGCAGTTCGCAATTTGCGCCGCACCTACCGTCGAGCGACCTGTGTGCCGCCGAAATTGGCCAGTAGGATGGCTCAGGCCAATGCTAGTGGGGTCGCGGCTTGGGTAGAGGCCAAAAAAGAAAGACAGTTTCGCCTGTTTGCTGAAAGTCTGCAAACCAACGTGGATTTGGCTCGTGAGCGTGCTCAGGCCATTGACTCAAGTCGGCATCCTTATAATGTTCTTCTTGAGGACTATGATCCTGGAACGACTGTAGAAGATTTACGTCGAATGTTTGGTGCCCTGCAAGAGGGGTTGGCCGAGATTCGCCAGCAGGCCTTGGCAAGGAAAGGTCCTTCTCCATTTACGGAGTATTGTGATCCGGCTAAACAATTAGCCCTGCATCATGATGTTATGAGAGCGGTGGGATACGATACGACACGAGGAGTCTTGAATGAGTCAGAACATCCATTTTCATGTAGGGTCGGGAGTCAGGATGTCCGGATTGCTACGCATGTTCATGCACAGGATCTGCTCAGTGGATTGGCCGCCACCATGCACGAACTGGGGCATGCGTTATACGAACAGGGTCTCCCGGAGGGACAGGGAGGGTCTGCGGTTTATTCGGCCACCTCAACTGGCATGCATGAATCGCAATCCCGCCTGTGGGAAAACATGATTGGGCGATCTCGGGGGTTTTATCAGTGGCTCCAGCCAGTCTTTGCACAGCATTTTCCTGACCAGGCCTTTGATCCGGAAAATGTCTATCGTTCGTCCAATCGGATAACCTCAGGCAGTATTCGAATTTTTGCCGAGGAAGTGTCTTACAATCTGCATATTATTCTGCGATTTGAAATAGAAGTGGCTTTACTCGAGAGACGGATCACCGTCGAGGAGGTTCCTGGCGAATGGGCCAGGTTGAGTGAACAATTTTTGGGAGTGCGACCGAAGGATGACGCCGAAGGGGTGTTACAGGATGCTCACTGGGCGGGTGGGGCATTTGGATATTTTCCCAGTTACACTTTGGGCAATCTGTATGCCGCCTCAATCTTTGCCCAACTACGGGAATGCTATCCAGATCTGGATCGCCATCTTGAGAAGGGAAATTTTTCGATTATATTAAATTTTTTGCGGGAACGTATCCATCGCCAGGGGCATTTGTTTGAGACCCCCGAGCTTTTAGAGAAATCCGTCGGCCATCGAGATCACGTACACGATTTATTGGACTACCTCCGTGAACGGTATACCACGGTCTAATTCCATCGTTTCCCCAACCCTGTGCGTCTTTTAGTTTATATGTTGGGTTCTGGGTCTGAGCGTGTTGTTCGAAATTGATGTTTATCGATTTTGTGGGCGGTGAGTTTTCGGAGTAGGGTGCGTCGGCTTATACCGGCCTGTTGAGCTGCTTCGGCGATTCGTCCGTTCGTGTTGGACAATATCTGGGTTAAATAGGCTTTTTCTAGCGTTGTCGTATGGGATTGGAGGTATGTTGTCAAGGGTACGGCAAGGGTAGATGGTGGAAGAGGTTCATTGGGAGAGGCAAGCGATGGGATATTTTGATTCTGTGCCTGCTCTGGTGAAAGGGGAGATGAGTTAGGAATGTCTTGTGCGTATAACACGTCTTGTAAATGTTGCCCGGTGAGTTCTTTAGCTCGTTGATTGAGAACCAGTCGTTGCGTGAGATTTTCTAGCTGACGGACATTCCCGGGCCAGGATTGTTCCAGTAAAAGTGTGACAAAGGATGGGTGTAAATCGGGGCAGTTCATCCCATAATCGGAGCAGGTGCGTCTAAGAAAATGACCAAAGAGATATAAAATGTCTTCCCGCCGTTCTCGTAAAGGTGGCACTTCCAGGCGAATCACATCAATGCGGTAAAACAGATCTTCTCGGAATATCCCCTCCTGGACCGCTTCTGCCAAGGAGGCATTCGTGGCCGCGATGACCCGCACGTCAATTGGGAGTTCTTGATGAGATCCCACCGGTCGCACAGTCTGTTCCTGTAAAACCCGCAATAAACTTAATTGAGTTTGAATGGGCATATCACCAATTTCATCTAGGAAAATGGTTCCCCCTTCGGCGTAGCGAAACAATCCCTGTTTTGTTTGGTGTGCTCCAGTAAAGGCCCCGCGCTCATGACCGAATAATTCGGACTCGATGATTTCCGGGTTGATTGTGCTGCAATTAATGGCGACAAAATGGCCATTGCGTCCAGATTGCCGATGAATCGCTCGGGCGAGCAGTTCTTTGCCGGTTCCTGTTTCCCCTACAATCAGCACGGTGGCATCGGAACTGGCGGTGCGGACGATAGTTTGAAAAATATCCCACATCCTGCCATTGCGGCTAAGAATGCCTTCGAAGCTGCCTAAATTTTTACGAGTATCTCTGAGATCGAACGAATGGGGTGAAAAGCTTTGGTTTGCTAGAAAGGATTTAATGGTAAGGACAAGGATTTCAATGGAATGTTCGAAGAGTATCTCGGTGGCTCCCCCCTTGAGGGCTGCGTGAACAAATTTGATATCCGCGTCTGGTTTGTAAATAACCAAGTCCAAATAGGGATATTTTGCTCGAATTGTTCTCGTGAGCTCCAGATTGCGGATATCACTCTGTTGGTGTCCTTCGATAATCAAGAGAAAGGTATTAGCCCCTATTCCTAGTAATTCTAAATTTTCAGGGATTTCCAAATGGTTAAGCTCAAATCCGGCTTGTCTTAACACCTGTTCAAGTTCAGGTGTTCCAATAAAGGCGATGGAAGATGAATGAAGCATGAGACAGTATTGTCTCATAAATAATCTTTGAGTCAACTATGTCTCATTTATGGGGACTTATATGGCCCAATGTATTAAAAGTAATTAAATTTCAATGCGTTAATAGCTGGAACACGTATTGCTTTGTATAAGGAAAATAGGGTTATTCATTTGATTGATAGAAAATATGGAGAAAGGAGAATTAAGGAATTTTCAATTGACAATAATTTTTAGGGGAGGAAGCTGTTGAAGTTCACGCCGGTTGTCAAGCCAAGATCAGATGTACTCCGTTGCGCTTGAACACCTTCTATCCTGTCCATACGGAATACGGGGCATGTTCCTAAATGGTCAGAGTCCTTAGATATTTTCGAGCCCAAACTCGGTTTTGAAATTCTGAACGAGTTGAAAGCTAACGCAGGTTATCTCTGGTGTGAACCAAGGATGGGGCAATGCCAAGTGATTTGTTGGAAACCAAAGACAGGCAATGAGGTCGAACCCGCCACACAAAAAGAACAGTGTCGGGTTACCTACTACCTCCTAAGGAGTGTCAACCTATGAGGCTATCACCTCTGGAAGGACGAGTTATGTATGATCCTATTGAATTAGGAGAGGCAGTTGTTGGTGGGCTACCAGCCAGGAAAAGTCTTGATCGTTTGATCTTAAACATTCAGCCAGCAGAGCGTTCCGATATGCGGATTGCAGCCAGTATTCTTCGTTCATCGGCTGAATGGTACCGGCCCTTTCTGCATGAAAAGGATATGTCTCAACATGACGTGGATGAATCCTGGGGTGACTTCGAATTTAATCGACGGCAATTTTTTATCGGATGCGCCGAAGGAAAGCCAGTGGGAGTAGTCTCAACGCAGTCGGCGCACGACATGATCTATATTGGCTACCTCTATGTCTTTGCTCATGAAGTTGGGAAAGGGTATGGGCAACAATTGTTGAATCATGCTCGAGATCAGGGATGGGAGCAAGGCAAACGCGGGTTAGTCTTAATTGCTCATCCACAGGCCAGTTGGGCGATCAGAGCCTATCAACGATTTGGATTTGAATTAATTGCCAAGGAACGCGAGGATGTATTAAGTTGGCGAAAGGGTTGGATGGAGCCTTATTATGAAGAAGGGTTCCACCTGTACCAATACCTGTTTTAAGTCTGCATTTCCCACATGCCAATTGTTCCCTAACTCAGTGACAGCGTATAATCGCCTTCCCCATAGGCGCTCATCCGATTCTAGTGAGTCGTAAGGAGCGATCTTCTTTTTTTGTGTTATCTATAAAAATCTCAGAAGTCTAGGAGGATTCCATGGAGAAAAAGAACATTTCAGGGGAGAAAAAGAAAACGTCCGTGGTAAAAAAGAAAGCTCCCCAGGAAAAAAAGAAAACGCTGGTCAGGAAAAAAACGAAGAATCCGCCCGTGGCCTTGTTGGGTTATAGCTTGGAAACCATGGAAGCGGCGAAAGAGCATGATATTCCTTTTGTGGCAGTTGTGCCAGAAGGCTTCGATACCGCATTGCGGGAGGATGGGGTGGATTGCACGACCTGGGATTTTTATATGCGCAATCAAAACTCTGATCGACTGTATGAAAAACTGCTGGAACGAGGCGTCAGTCATGCCGTACCCTTGTATGAAGAGACAGTTGAATGGGCAGGCTCTCTGAATACTCGTTTGTTGAAAGATCCACGGGCCTTTCAACGGGCTTTGTTGTTTCGTGATAAGGCGATGATGAAGAGAAATGCACAGATGAACGGAATTCGGGTTGGGGTGTTCGAGGAAGTACGTTCCCGTGAGGAAGTCGTAGCCTTCTTTGATGACATCAATGAAGCCAGGCTTCGGTTAGATGAAGAAGTTCCAGAGCCGGTTCATCTGAAGCCCCTGTCGGCGGCTGGAAGCGTAGGCCATGTCTTTATCCGATCCAAGCAGGATATTGCGCTGATTCCTGATGACGCCTTTCCTTGTTTAGTGGAAAGTCATTTGGCTGGCCAGGAATTTTCAGTCGAAGTCTTCATCCATAAAGGCAAAATCCAATTTATGAACATTACGGAATATGTGCATCTAGGCTATTCCCAAATTGTGCCGGAAACTCCAAAACTGCGAAAATTCCGTCCAAAAATTGAAAAAGCGATCCATAAGCTCATCAAGGCCTTTGGGATTGTCAATGGTATGATTCACCCGGAGTATTTTTTGGATCATGAAGGGGAACTGCATTTCGGGGAGGTGGCGGCTCGTGTTCCAGGTGGACATATTTTCGAGCTGATCCAGAAAGCGCATGGGTTTAATCCTTACGCGGCCTTGTTGCTGTGCTCAAACCCTCTCACCACCCAAGCTGAATTGGACCGGTTTTTCCCGAAAGAAGAGGCTCACAAAATCTATGCAGCCAATTTGATGGTGTATCCCAGAAAGCCAACGGTATATCAGTTGCAATTTCCTCCAGAACTCGCCAATCATTCCTATATGGATCGGCACACAATGTTCGAGCCGGTGACGCCAAAAGTGGCGGAGCGAGTAGGCTTTGGCAATCATTACGGTACGATTTTTTTAGCCGGAAAGAACCCTGAAACTTTACGTGAGCTTGTGCAGAAATATGAAGAGTATGACTTTTATGTGTAAAGGAAGGTCCCATTCATGAGTGATGATCACAAGGATGCATCAAATGCTGCGGCGTCTGTCCCAACCTCTCGTGAAGAACAAGCTCTAATCCGTGCTCTTGATGAGTTGGAGAAAGCGGCGCTCTTTGCAAAGGGGAAGTATCAAACTGAATTTTACCGGAGAGCCACGGACCTGTTTGAAAGCGAGATAGGGCTAGAAATTGTTAGAAGCTATGCCCCACGGTTTGATTCTTCCGGAGTATTTCATGCGGGTCCATGGGAACACCCCGAACGGTTACTCCCAGAACTCGTCGGAGGGGGCCTTCGGGCAGAGGGAGAATACCCCTCCATAGAAATGTTGAGTGAGCTTCGGGTTCTCTCCATTGCCACTGGAGAATCCACGCACCCGAATATGTCAGCTGAACAGGGGCAGTCCTTCCTGCGGACTGTCATGGGATTAAATTTGGACTTGCTATATGGAAGTGAAACTGAGGATTCCCGTTTGCGTCCAAAGGTGTATGCTCGGGCACGCAGGTTGTTAGTTATGATTGAACGGGAGATTTCTTCCGAAGGATTATTAGAGCAGGTTTTGGAGGACATTGAAGCTCGGGTAGCGCAACGGCCTATCGATGTGAGCCTCACGTTAAAAATGATTGAGCAAGCCAGGCAGATTCCCGGCGACCATCATCCTAAGCTGGCCGCAAGCCTGGAACGGTTTGTGAAAGCCACTGGGCCTCCCACCCCTTTGGCTCAACAAGCCGGCTCTCCGGCCAATTATGGGGCTCAATTGGCCAAGCTCCGTCCTCAAGAGTTGGAGCATGAGGCGATTGTAACGGGCCAACTCTTAACGCTGACTGGGTTGTCTAGTGAATACCATGTTGCCCTCCTACTCAAACTTCTCAAAAATGAGGAAACGACCCTATTGGGTCTTTCGCTGAATTTGACAGAAGCTGGGCAGGCCCATTTGGAGCAAAACCGGGACAAAGTGTTGGAATTTATTCGATTAACGATTCATCCAGCGACATGTGGGATCATCTATGGGTTTCAACAAATGTTAGAACGGAACCTCTTGTCTCGATCTGAAGTGTCCGATGGATTGACGAAATTGGCCAATCTGGACTTATGTCCCTCAGTCCAACAGGTAACCAAGAAACACCTTCCTCGTGGCACGAACATTAGTGCCAATGCCGCCATTGTTGGTGGTGCTATTTCCATGCTCGGACAACCGCTGGGTGTTGGCCAAGGCGCCAACCCAACCTGTCAGGGTGCGCGGGCGATGAGTTTGTGGAGTCTGCATGATCCTGGCTATCTTCTTCAATTGCTCATTAGTGCCGCACGGGATAATACCATCGAAATTCTCTTTGAGGGTACTCCCATTTTTTCTGGGGAGATCGGTGGGGGCGTGGCAGAGGGGAAATTTGATTTGAGACTCGACCCGGTATCACGCATTCTTGTTCCCCATCTTGATCGTATTTATGATGAGATGATGCGGCGGGCGTCTCTTCGGGGTGAGGATCCCCACAAATGGGTAAATCCTGCTTTATATGGCCGGTGGGTGCCAAACAGTCTGGCCTCTCCGTTTAATTTGATCAACCAAACGATTTTTGGATATGAGGATTTTCTCCGATTATTTTATGCCACCCATCATCCTTCCTATGACGGGGGACATGATTTGGTTTATCCCAATCCTGTGGGACTCCTCATTACGAATGTGCATGGACGTTTTTTAGGATACCATGCGGTTTCCATTCAAAGAGTAGCTGAAGACACCGAGGGTCAAGTCCGAGTGTATTTCTTTAATCCGAATAACGAAGGCCGTCAAAATTGGGGAAATGGTGTGGAACCGAGCGTCTATGATCATGGTGAGATTCCAGGCGAGTCCTCCCTTCTTTTTAATCATTTTGCCGCCCATCTCTATGCCTTCCACTATAACCAGATGGAAGTGGGGGATCTCCACGCAGTCCCCAAAGAAATTCTTGATCTTGTCTCCACCCATGCCAAGGAGGGGTGGGGACAAGCGTTTACCTGGTTGTAATTAATCTTTCACTATTCACCACGAAAGGAGTGCATATGGCATTTGTCAAAGTGAGGCAGGTGACCTTAGCTGGTGAGCGGAAAGCGCTTATCAATGAATCGGCTATTGCGTATGTGCAAGAGATTAGCCCCGATCAAGATCCCATGTGGCAAGTAGCTACTGAACCAAGCCGATCGCTGATTCATTTGCACCATCGTCTTGATCCGATCATATCTTTTGACACGCCAGAAGAATTGGCCAAGCAATTACAGGCCAAAGCTTCGGACAGTCAACTGGTTGAGCCAAAAATGGCTAAAAAATCCAAGTAATATCAATTACCTTCCGACCCTGGAGTTTCTCGATTTCTGAATCTTCCGTATCTTCCCAATCCGGGAATGGCCATGGTTTTCTGCTTTGGGGCATGGTCACTGGTGCGCTTGCCGGTGGGCTTCTGGGAGCACTTGCTCCAGAAGTCGCTTATCACGTGGAAATGGTCGGAGAACTCTGGATCAGGCTGTTACAGATGTTAGTCGTGCCTTTAATCGTGGCTTCGATTATCCAGGGGGTCGGGTCTCTTGGGGATATTCGGCATTTGGGCAAGTTAGGCGGAATCACGATTGGTTACTATTTATTGACGTCCGGCTTAGCGATTCTTCTTGGCATATTCCTGGTGAACGTGATCCAGCCGGGTATTGGCGCGGATATCGCTGGCGCTGCCGCGCCCCCCGGAGTGGAGGTGTCCATGGAGGTGGGGTGGAGAGATTTGATTCGTGGATTTATATCGCCCAATCTCCTGGCCTCAGCTGCGCAGGGAGAACTATTGCCTCTTGTGATTTTTGCCTTGGCGTTTGGCGCTGCACTTACGACGGTTGGCGAAAACGGGAGAGCCGTTCTTCAGTTTTTTGAAGGGGTATTGGGGGCCATTCTGAAGTTGGTGTCTCTGGTGATGTGGGCCGGTCCTTTGGGGGTTTTTGGACTTGTGGGGGGACGATTCGCCACTGCTGGTGGACTCGATGGAATCCTTGCGCTGCTTGTGGGCGTAGGATTGTTTATGATGACGGTGGTCGTTGGTTTAGCCATCCATGCCGGCCTAACCTTGGGGCTCATCCTCCACGTGATGGGGCGACGGTCTCCCATGTCGTATATGCGGTCATTGGGAACGGCGTTGACCAGTGCCTTCGCGACCGCCAGTTCCTCCGCAACGCTTCCTCTGACCCTACAGGGAGTCGAGCAGGCTGGGGTTAGTACGCGGTCGAGTCGATTTGTGTTGCCCGTTGGGGCAACGGTGAATATGGACGGGTCAGCATTGTACGAAGCCGTCGCGGCCGTATTTATTGCACAAGCCTGGGGGATTGAGTTAAGTATAGGCGCACTGATGGCGCTCTTTATTGTCGCCACAATCTCTGCGATTGGCGCAGCTGGAATTCCGGAAGCGGGCTTGGTGACTATGGTAGTGGTGCTTCAAGCGGTTGGATTGCCGCTTGAAGGGTTAGGACTCCTTTTAGCCATTGACTGGGTAATCGATCGTTTTCGAACGGCGGTGAATGTGTGGGGCGATGCCGTGGGGGCTGCCGTGGTTGATCGCTATGTCGCTGTTTAATAGGAAATATGTTGACTCTGAGTGGCGTGTGTAATTGTGAGGATGAGTGCCTAGGTGAGGAAAGAGAGTGAGGAGTCCGGCCATTATTGATTTTTTATTGGGTAGGTGAGAAAACATGGATTCTAAAATTCCGTATCAAAAGATTGCATCTCATGAGGCCCAAAAGGGCACCTTTGATAAGTGTGTGCTGCTGTACTCGGGGGGATTGGATACTTCCATTATGCTCAAGTGGATTGAGGAAGCCTACGCCTGTTCCATTGTCGCGCTTACCGTGGACGTGGGCCAATTGCATGAAGACTTGGAAGCAGTCAAAGCCAAGGCCATTAAGCTGGGAGCCAAGGAAGCGGTGGTTATTGATGCGAGAAAAGAGTTTGCAGAAAAACTGCTGTCCAGAGCCATTAAAGCCAATGCTGACTACCAGGGCGGGTATCCTCTGTCAACCCCTCTCGCACGTGTTACGCTTTCCGAAGTGGCTGTCCGTGTGGCGAAAGAGCGTGGCATTAAGGTCATTGCCCACGGTTCCACGGGAAAAGGTAATGATCAGGTTCGATTTGAAAATTATATCACCACCTTGGATCCCTTCATGAAAGTGATTGCCCCTGTTCGTGAATGGAGCATGGGGCGGGATGAACAGATTGAGTATGCTAAACAACACAATATTCCTATCAAACAAAATAAAGCGTACCTCTATTCCCATGATGACAATATGTGGGGATCCACAAATGAGGGAGGAGATATTGAAAATCCAGGGTGTATCCCTGATTTACAGAAATTTCTTCAGGTCTGTGTGCCACCAGAACGGGCACCCGATAGCCCTGAGATCATTGTCATTGGTTTTGAGAAAGGTGTTCCTTGTTCCATCAATGGACAGAATCTGTCCTTATGCCAAGTCATAGAACAAGCGAATACTGCAGGTGCTCGACACGGCGTCGGCATTGTGCATTTAACAGAAGATCGCTTAGTGGGATTGAAGGTGCGAGGGGTCTATGAAGCGCCTGGAGCCGAAATTCTTATCAAAGCGCATAGTAATATAGAGAAATTGGTGAATACGCGTGATCTCAATGAACTGAAAAAGGTGATTGACGAAAAATGGGCCTATACCTGCTATGGGGCCAAATGGTTCGATCCGTCGATGGATGCCATTCATGCCTTTCAGGATTCTGCCAATCAGCGTGTGACTGGGGTCGTCAAAGTTAAACTTTACAAGGGGAAAGCTGATGTGGTGGCGATGGAATCCCAGTATTCCCTATTTGATGCCAACCTGGCTACCTTTAACAAGGATGCGAGTTTTAATCAGAATGCGTCGGCTGGATTTATTGAAATTTATAATCTTGCCCAAAAAACATATCGACGGTTGACTGCCAATTAGGAAATCGTGTGGGGGACAGAAAAAGGTTTATCTCCCTACATCGTGAGATCCTATAAACTTACGCGGGAGGGGAGGTTAGACAATCGAAGGCATGTTAACTGGTGCGACATCTACGGAAACCTGGAGCTGGTGCTGACCACCACCGATCATGTACCCGTTGATGGGGCTGACATCGCCATAGTCTCTGCCCCAAGCTAAAGTGATATGTTCTTCACCAGGAATGCAGTTATTCGTGGGATCAAAATCCACCCACCCAAAATGGGGACACCAAGTGGAGAGCCATGCATGTGATGCATCGGCTCCCACCAGTTTTTCCTGACCTTCCGGCGGATGAGTGAGAAGATACCCGCTTACATACCGTGCCGGTAAGCCCA
>JAGQKG010000095.1 GCA_020430245.1 Nitrospira sp. | reverse complement strand
ATTAAGATCCAAGGCATTACTTGCAGATAACTTCGACGATTTAGATCCCCAGATTTCATGGCGAGGAGCAGAACCAGATCTTCCACAAAACATCCCCATAGGCATTTCTCTAGAACTATAGGAAGTCGAATAAAAAGGGATACACGAAATGCCGTTAACGGTATTCAGTAAAAGAGCCACATCATAGAGGAGGCTTGAGAAAGTCACAAAATGATTGTCTTTTTCTCGGTCATACGATTCAGGATTGGTGATTTTTTTTACTTCGCAGGTGTAGGTAATTGCTGCCTTAGGCATGGGCAAATCATTCAAAAACCTATACCTATCAAAGATTTCTTCCTTTAAAAAGTGTTCTTTTTCTGGTGAATCCGGCATTTCTTTTATCGAAATGATCCGAATTCCATTTCCTAATTCGATCGTTTCATCTACCTCGATTCCAAGTACCCACAATATATTAATAACCGGAATACGCTCTGAGTCCAAAAATTTATTTAAGTTTCTTTCCGCGACCGTACTTCCAAATTCGTGGGCCGCCCATAAATACCAAATTGCCAACTTCTTTATTTCAAAAATGGAGGCTCCACTACCCCGAGAAATATATTGTCCCTGTAAAGCTTGTGCCCTAGGATCCTCTTCAAGAGCTTTCAAAGCTATTACACCAGGTCCTTCATTCTCAATTTGTCTTGAATAATGCAAGTAAAGTTTAAGCCAACTGTCATGAAAAATTGCTTCATCGTTCAATTCAGGCTTAGGTACATTTAAGTGCCCAATATGCATAATTTCTCTTCCAATTCAAATTAGCCTCTGAAGCAGTAGCCCGAAGACTCGTTTCATCTTTTTCTGGATTTGGCCCAGTATGCATAACTATGTATTGTTGTGAACCTGAATGTCCTGCTCGGTATGGCCTTAATCATACCGATAGCGCATCGCCCAGCGCGCGAAGCAGTTGCGCCCCATCCCCACGCCAGGCACTGCCGTGCATGCAGGCCAGTGTGGTCGGGTCGGTCGAGGCCAGCTTCTCAAGGAGCCCTCGAACATTTTTAGTGTGTGAAAAATAATCCATTTCGTGGCGGAAGGCCTCGCTGGGCCCAAGAATGTCCGACTCCGTAACAGGAGGATGGTCAGCCCCTCCTTGCGTGAACAGATCGCCGCAGAACAACGTCGAGGTCCGCTCTTCCATCAGTAAGCCGCATTCCCAGGCATGAGGCAAATGCGGCGTGTCAAACCAACGAACGGAGTGTTTGCCCAGAGTGAGCCGCTCTCCATCCGTTAGTGGGCGAGGCGCCCGATCCGCAAGATCACTGATCGACACCATGGCCGCCACCGTCCCGCACAATGGCACAGCGGAGGGAGCGACGCCCAGCCATTCATTGAGTGAACCGCACTCATCGGCTTCCACATGGGAAAACGAAATATATCGAAGCTTTTCAACTGGCAACACGCTCGCCACCGCTTCACGCACGAATGGGAACATTTTCCGGGGGCCGGTGTGGAAGAGCAAAGGCTCCTCATCTAGGATGAGGTATTGGTTAAACGAGAACCCGCCTGCACCTTCGATCACAACCGGGGTGTTAATACGATAGATCCCGTCAGCAATTTCATGCAGGTTCGTTCCTGACTGCTTATTTGTTATGGTCACGAGACTCTCCTCGTTACGTATTCAGCCAGCCTTTCAGAATATTGGATATCCATCTGTCTCCTTCAAAAGAAATCCAGCATTACAAATTTGATTTTTGGTCAACTGCCTAAGGATGTCAAGTTGCCATGGGCGCCATAGTGTCGACCTCTCCATTGATTGGACCGTTACTGGTTTCATGAATCCTTTTTTGATGCGAGAGTCCCGGCTTCTTTGGTATCTTGTCCTGAGCTCGAAACAATCCGCGCGAAAGACTTCAGCCCCAAGTAGAGGGATAACGCGCAAACAAGATTCCCTCACCCCGTTTTAACTGGGGAACATCTATTTGCAAGTGAACGAAGGGAGTGGTTGACCATGTCGGATTTTGAGAAATTGGGCGTCTTTTATTTAGGACGGCCGTACGACCTGACCTCCAAATCAGCCAAACCCGGCCTCCTCCTCTATGACTCAAAAGACTTGGTGACTCATGCCGTGTGCGTGGGCATGACAGGCAGCGGGAAAACCGGGCTCTGCATCGGATTACTTGAAGAAGCGGCAATCGACAATATTCCGGCTATTATCATTGACCCCAAAGGCGATATGGCTAATCTCTTATTGACGTTCCCTGACCTGCACGGTCGTGATTTTCTTCCCTGGATCAATCCAGATGACGCCAAGAAGAAAGACCTCACACCCGAGGCCTTCGCGGACAAGGAAGCAGCCAAATGGAAAGCAGGCTTGGAGTCCTGGGACCAGAACGGAGCCAGAATCGCGAAACTCCGGGAAGCCGCGGACTTTTTGGTCTATACCCCGGGAAGCACGGCAGGCCTTCCTGTTTCCATTCTCCAATCGTTTTCCATTCCTTCCCAAAAAATTCTTGAAGATGCCGAACTCTTGGGAGACCGAGTGGGTACCACGGCGACCAGCTTACTCAACCTGGTCGGTCTGGACACGGATCCTCTGCAAAGTCCCGAACATATCCTCTTGGCTAATATCTTGAAAATCTCCTGGGAATCCGGACAGGACCTGACGATTTCCTCGCTCATCCAACAAATTCAAACCCCGCCGTTTACCAAATTAGGCGTGATGGATTTGGAATCGGTTTTCTCCTCGAAAGATCGATTTGCCTTGGCCATGCGTTTTAATAATTTATTGGGTGCACCAGGATTTTCCGCCTGGCTGGAAGGCCAGCCGATGGATATCGATCGGATCTTGTATTCCCCAACCGGCAAACCCCGCATCGCCATTTTTTCCATTGCGCATTTAAATGACACCGAGCGCATGTTTTTTGTGAGTCTCCTGCTTACAGAAATGGTCAGTTGGATGCGAAACCAATCCGGCACCACGAGTCTGCGTGCGCTGCTCTATATGGATGAGGTCTTTGGCTTCTTCCCTCCCATCAAAAATCCACCCTCCAAGGCCCCCATGCTCACCATGCTGAAACAGGCTCGAGCCTTTGGCCTGGGGGTCGTGCTTGCGACCCAAAACCCGGTGGACCTGGATTACAAAGGATTGGGCAATACGGGCACGTGGTTTATCGGACGACTTCAGACGGAACGAGATATGGCCCGCGTAGTGGATGGATTGGAAGGGGCCGCTGCCAATAGTGGAGGGAACTTCAATCGTCAGAAGATGGAGCAGATGATCTCCGGCCTCGGCAACCGGGTGTTTCTCATGAACAATGTCCATGACGACGGGCCGGAAATTTTTGAAACCCGCTGGGCATTGTCCTATCTTCGAGGGCCTTTAACCCGGATGCAGATCAAAACCTTGATGGATCCCGTGAAATCTTCGCCGCCCGATTCTGCAGATTCAGTCGCTTCCACGACAACCATAGCTGCCTCTCGCGATCATCCCGGGACACCTTCCAAAGGGGGCACGACGCATCCACCGCTTCTTCCCCCGGACATCCGCCAACATTTCGTGCCCATTCGGGGATCCCGGCTCGCAGGCGCCTCGCTCCTCTATCACCCACGCCTGTATGGTGCCGCATCGGTCCATTACCAGGATTCTAAAACGAAATTGAATGAAGTCCGTGAGGTCCAGGCCATTGTGTCCATGACCACGAGCGCGGTGCCGGTCCAATGGGATCAAGCCGAATCTCTCGATATTCCACCCGCTGATTTGAATACCCATCCTGCTGACGGATCACAGTTCGGGGATCTGCCGAGTGCCGCCAGCCGGCCCAAATCCTATAAGGACTGGGAAAAAGATTTTGAGGATTGGGTCTACCGGACACAAACCTTGGACATATTCCGGAGTGCTTCGTTAGGAGTGACATCGGGCCCGCATGAATCGGAACGTGATTTCCGCCTTCGATTACAACAACTCGTCCGCGAACGCCGGGATGAAGAGACCGCCACACTCAGAAAAAAATATGCCGGGAAAATGGCGACTCTTGAAGATCGCATCCGGCGGGCTGAGCAAGCCGTCAAACGGGAGTCCGAGCAGGCCAAACAACAAAAACTCCAAACGGTGATTTCCATCGGCGCGACTCTCTTGTCGGCATTCATGGGCCGTAAGACCGTCAGCCGGTCTTCTATGGGGCAAGCCACGTCCGCCGTTCGTGGCATGAGCCGAACCATGAAAGAAGGCAAGGATGTGGATCGTGCCGAGGAAAACGTGGACGCCCTTCAACAGCAATTGGTTGCTTTGGAGGCGGAGTTACAACAAGAGATTCAGGCTCTGACCACACAGTGGGATCTTGAAACCATTCCATTGGAGACTCTCAAGGTTCGCCCCAAAAAGTCGAACATTTCCACAACTTTGATGTCTCTCGCCTGGGTCCCCTATTGGAGGGAAGCCAATGGGCAACAGACCCCGGCCTGGCACTAACCTTCCGGCATTCCCGGCTAATAAAGTTTGGCATTTGGTTTCCTTTTAAACCACACATCCCGTATCCTATGGTCTATAGCTGACGCTTCGGCAATAAGGATCGTCGGAACGAGGAAGCGATCAGCCCACCCCTCTCTGATTGCTTCACCCGCGTGTTCATGTGTGCCAATGTTCTTCAGGAGGTTTTGCCATGGAATTGATTCAACAACTCGTCAGCAGTTTAGGCGTCAATGAAGGCCAGGCCAAAGGCGGCGCCGGACTCTTATTCAATCTCGCGAAAGAAAAATTGGGGTCAGGCGAATTTCAACAGCTCGCTGACAAAGTTCCAGGAGTCAAAGACCTCATAGGGGCAACACCGACCACCTCCACAACGGCCTCGGCGGGGGGTGGCATGCTGGGAGCGTTAGGAGGGCTCGCCTCGTCACTCGGAGCCGGAGGATTAGGCGAGAAGATGGGGGGATTGGAAAATCTCGCTAATTTGGCAAGCGGATTTTCCCAACTGGGGTTAAGCACCGACATGATTGGAAAGTTTGTCCCGATCGTCCTTTCCTTCATCCAAAATCAAGGCGGTGATTCAATGAAGGGACTTCTTGAAAAAGTCTTGAAACCCTCGTAATCGATAAGACCCTGATTGAACCGGTGACCAATTACTTGCATAAGGATGACATGATGCACCTTCGATATTTTCGTACATATTCTCACAGCCTCTTTCCACTCCTGACTTGTGGGGTAGTCTTCTTCAGTCTCACCGCTTTCGGTTGCCAGAGTATCTATTATGATGCGATGGAAAAAATCGGCTATCACAAACGCGACCTGATGGTCAGTGATGTGGAAAAAGCTCGGGATGCCCAACAGGAAGCCAAAGAACAATTCAAATCCGCCCTTGACCGGTTCACCAAAACCCTCAATATCGAGGGAGGTGAGTTACAGGACAAATACGACGTCCTGAATGCGGAATACGAACAAAGCGAAGCCAAAGCCCAAGCGGTTCGCGATCGCATCGCGTCGGTTGAAGATGTCTCTGAGGCCTTATTTGAAGAATGGGAAGCTGAACTCAAAGAATATTCCAGCGCCGCCCTGCGCAAGAACAGCCAAAAGCAGCTCACACAAACACGGACTCAATATACTCAATTAATCAAAGCCATGAAACGGGCGGAGACCAAAATGGATCCCGTATTGGCGAAATTCAAAGACCAGGTCCTCTTTCTGAAACACAACCTGAACGCCCAAGCCATCGCATCGTTGAAAAGTGAGTTGGTCTCGGTGGAAGGCAACATCGCCTCTCTCATCAAAGAAATGGAGGCGTCTATTAAGGAAGCTGATTCCTTCATTACCTCAATGGAAAAAGAAAAGTCATAACAATTCGGCCCATTGCCTGTCTCAACGCGTCGCTCGTCCTGCCAAAATAGGAGGGCGAGTGACACCTCTCATCGTTCATCCTGACTCAGAAGGAGGGTCTGATGGGTATCATTTCCTGGATAGTATTCGGCCTCATTGCAGGCGTTCTCGCCAAGTTCCTCATGCCGGGAAGAGACCCCGGTGGAATGATTATCACTATTCTGATTGGTATCGCAGGCGCGATGGTGGGCGGGTATATCAGCACCTTTTTGGGTTTCGGGGATGTGTCCGGCTTTGACCTGCGCAGTCTTGGCATTGCCATTGGTGGAGCCTTTCTCCTCCTTGTTGGCTATCGCATTATTAAAGGAGACTAATTATACCCACACCACCAATCTTCAATTCCCGTTTCTCTCTGTACCTCCCTAACGTTGTCCCTTTCCGATCGTTTTATTCCTCCGCCCATCGTAATCGCTGTCATTTCAAATAAGTTCCCCGCTTCCCTCGCATTCAAAAATCCCCAATCAGCTATTCCTATAAAAATACCATTCCTTTATTTAAGGCATAAAGTTGACTAAACTCTTAGGTAATCGCCGTTACGGGACATTGGAGCCCGCACTCCAATGACAAAAGAGGTATCGCCGCTTTTTGCCAAAAGAACCCTTTCGCTTCCATGCCTTCCGATACCCCCAAACAAGACACCCCGCCTCCTGCAAAGCCCCCGCGGGCAAGAAAAGTCTTGAAATGGTTCGTCTGGTTAAGCATGGGCATGCTGTCCCTTCTTCTTTGTGCGGGTCTGTTACTCACCTACTGGTTTCCTTCGGACATGGTCCGGCAAGAGCTGGAAAGCCGTTTGTCCGCGCTTCTTCAAGGTACGGTCAGGATCCAATCTCTCTCGTTCAATCTGCTCACAGGGCTTCAAGTCAGTCTTCTGGAATTTTCTAAACCAGGGCAACAACCTCTCACACTCGAACACCTGACATTGGATTACAGCCTTTTCGGACTACTGAAGGGCACCATCACCATCAATGAAATGTCCATCGATCATGCGGACGTGTCACTCGATCTGCCTGAACTCACGAAGGCTTCTTCGGAGCCACCTCCCCCACCTCCTTCTGAACCGGCGACCCTTCCCACCCTCCCCGTCTCGATTAATCTTGAAACCTTTAAAATTACCGAGAGCGATATTCAGGTTGTGGTCTCACCGGACCTCACCGTGAACCTCACCCATCTGAATCTCCATAGTTCTGGAGGCATGTCCTCGGATACTGCGTATCTCAACGGCACACTGCAGATCGCGCAACTCGCCGTGGCCCTTCAAGGCAAACACATTCAACTGCCTCTGGTCGTGAAATTTGACACCGCGATTCATCTTCCGACTCAACATCTTGATCTGAAACAGTTCACCATTGAGTCAGACCCGGCCCTTCACCTCACACTCTCCGGAACCATCAACGAATTCTTAACCCAAAAAACTGTAAATCTTACTCTTGCCGATACGAATCTTGACCTCGGAAAAATTATGGCCCTCGCCAAAGATTTTGTACCGCCGGATTTTGCCACGACGTCGATTCGTGGAAATCTTTCTCCCTCAGTCACCCTCACAGGCTCCCTTCCCGATTCCGGTTTTCAGGGAACTATCCATGCAGGATTGGACGGAAGAAATGTCAAACTACATCTGCCAGACCACGCGTTGACCGTAGGACCGACAGATCTAGCTTTCACCGCCAAGGAACTTCAGATCAAGGACAACGTCCCGTTGATGGGAAATATCTCGGCGAAACTTTCCATGCATGATCTGACGTTTCAAGCCTATGGAATACAAAACTTTGGTTTGAGTCTCCAGAGCGACTACCAGGCCTCAGGCCCATTTTCGGGAAACCTGCAGATCTCCGGCACCACAGCATTACCCGGCGACCTACTTGGCACACCATTCACTCTTCCTTTTGCCGTTACTCTTGAGACCAACGGCAATCATCACACCCATCACATAGACCTCACCCATCTGAACGCAGACCTCAGTCCCTATGGCACCTTACAAATAAACGGGGCAATACAGCCTCACCCTGGTCCGAAGAACGGCATGAATGCCTCGCTTAAAGTTCGAGTTTCGCCTAGGACTCAAGCCCTACTCGCTCTCATACCCAAGGACCGGGTTCAAGGACTTGTAATTCAAAAAGGAAACGAATCGGATACCTTTGTGCTGCACGCCACCGGAGCCCTTCATCCGGATTTCCGTCCAGAATGGGTCAAAGCGACTGCCGCACTCAAGATGTCCTCCCTTCAGGCTCAATTGGAATCCTTCGACGCAAAAGGCACCATGCACCAACTCACCTTCCTCCTGTCTTCCGGGTATCAGGAAACCAATGGCGCGATTCAGGGAACGGTCGGATTTTCGTCCAACTTGTCTGATCTCCATTCTGCAAATACCGTGACAATCGGGACCAGCCATGTGATCCTGAAATCTAATTTTCAAGGCAACCTCTCACCAACCTATCAGCCCACCAGCCTTCGCTCGGAAGACCAGCTCCAACTCGCGCTCGGCAATCTGAGATACCAGGATCCCACCCTGACGGCCACTCTTCCCTCAATCAAACTGTCATCAAAAACCAAAGAAGATGTGTTCAAACAAGATTTTTTACTGGAGAGCCTTCGACTGACCAGCGAAGAGATATTAGATATGGGGATAAAAGCCCGGTATCTACAGGCGAACCAACAATTTGATATAGATCTGCAGCTACCCCTTCTCCATGTCGGCAACCTTCTCCCGCATCTTTCAGGATCACTCATGAAGGGAATAGATGAAATCAACCCAAACGGACGCGCCAGCCTGACCTTGCGAGCAGCGGGCAGGATCCCTCAGGAAGCGGATCTCAAGAAATTGACCCTTCCCCTGGGAGTCAACGGAAAAGTCACGCTGCGTGACTTCGAGGGAGCCGTCTCGGGATATCGAATGCAGGGGGCCAACGGCACCATGACCATGGCCTATTCACCACAAGCCATTCCTCAAACTCAACTCACAACGGACGTCACCCTCAACCGGATTCACTTGCCGGACACCCTCCCGATCAGGGAATTAGCCAACACCTCCCTGCATCTGAACATGGTCTCTCCCGATTTGAATGAAGTTCAGATTGACCCGATCCATGTGGCATCCAAGGGAATCGACCTGACCATCCAGAGTGCCGCGGTGGGCTTGCGCGAGCTGTTATCCTCCACATCGCCTCGGGGCACTCAATTGGCAAAACTTTTTGCCCAACTACAGACCCGCCTGGCTCTGGATGTGGGAACCTTTCAGGAAGCCTTAGAGCCCTTGGGGATAAAGGGAACCGGGAAAGCTCTCGTCAACCTGTCCATGCTCAAAAAAGAACAAGGAACCCTGGAGGCCTCTGTGAAGATCGGGGCCGAAACACTCTCCTTGACTCAGGATGGTACGAAACTCCATGACATAAACGGTGGGATTCAGTTCCGAAAATCACTGGTCTGGAAACCGGATGAACTCACGCCTCCGCCGAAAAAGAACTTTCAACCGTCCGACCGTATTGCCCAGCTTAAATCGTTTTCCCGGAAAGGACAGATCCTCACCATTGATCGGCTCCAGGTCGGGCCATTCACCATCGAAAACTTCTCGACGAATTTGGCGTTTGAGCAACAGTCTCTCAAAATACAAAATCTTGCCATGAATGTGTTGGGTGGAGGGATTGGGGGAAATCTCATCATTGCCGCTGAACATCCCCTGCGTCTATCGGCGGAATTTGAAGTGGCAAATCTGGATGTCAATCAACTCATCAAGACGGAATCCAAAATCAAAGGGGATAGCCGCCTTGCCGCAACAATTGGACTCACCACCATCCTGGAACATGCCACGGGAGCCGTGGATTTAAGCCGATTGGAATGCAGCCTGCATATTACACACATAGGGAACGAAGCATTGGATCGGCTCCTCATCTTCCTGGACCCGGAAGGGAACAGACCGACAATCTCCAATGTTCGTGCGCAATTGAAATTCGCGAATCCTTCACGGGTGACGATGGAAATCGCCAGAGGCCAATTCAATCTGACGATTCACTTCCAAGGGAGCCTGATTCCTACCTTTAGATTAGAGCGAATCCCGATCGCCAAAATGAAAAATTTCGAAAAACTCACCGCCGCCATCCCCAACTGGGAAGACATAGCAAAGATATTGGAATTGATCGGGGCCGAGACTTATTCATTTACGCCTGAAGGAGAAATGGTGTTTCAGTAAGGAACAATACTCTTATCTAGTGTCATACGGAGCTGAAGGCGACACATCTCGCCAAGCCATGGCCCGGTGTTGGGCTGGGCACAGATCCTTCGCTTCACTCAGGATGACAAAGCGGGGAAGCCAGGCCAGCATATGAAACAATACTATGTGTACATCATGACAAACCAATCCCGCACACTATATACCGGGGTCACCAATGATCTCACTCGTCGAATCTATGAACACAGGCAGGGACAAGGCGGTCATTTCACATCGAGATACCGTATCACACGATTATTGTACTTCCAAGAAACCCGGGATATTCACGCGGCACTCGATCAGGAGAAACAGCTCAAAGGTTGGAGGCGCGCGAAGAAGTTGGAATTGATTAACACAACCAACCCCAAATGGATGGATCTTTCTGCAGATTGGTATAAGTCATAGGTTGTCATGCTGAGCAGTGCGAAGCATCTGGCTAAGCCGTAGCCTGGGTGAGCTGGGCTCAGATCCTTCGTTTCACTCAGGATGACAGGAGTCTGGCGCAGAATGACCTTGTGGAGATTCTTCTTCAGCGGCTTTCAGGAATTTGATAAGATCAATCAGAATCTACTCTCATAAGGAGCCGATCGGTGATGTCCTACCTCCCATTTTCGTCTCACAGCACTGTGCACTCGTTCGCTTTCCATCCCCTGTCCTTGATTCCGATGCCCCTTCTTCTTGCATTTCTCACAGCCTGCAGCGGTCCTTTGGTCGGAGTGACCGTGGTCGATGAACGAACGGCCTTGGAAAACCAGGTGCTGGGCACATATCAAGAACTCAATCAGCAAGTCATGCTGGTGGCGTCGGTTCGCTATATCGATCCGAAGGGGAAATTGAAACAGACCCAGGAACTTCCTCCAGGGAAAAAAGATGTTGTACGGGCCCTCCAACGAGTGTCCTTCAACAAAGATGATCTCAATCGCTATAAATCATTGGGAATTATCGGGGAGAATAATGAAGGTGGCGTCACTCTCCTGGAGCCGGAAAAAGTCCAACCGGACGATAGAGCGTTTGTTGAAAATTTGATTAAGGAGGAAAACGAGGATCGCCGCGCAATCATGAGCCGGATCATTGAAACCAACGAGACCCTGACACCCTCAGAATTACCACGTGTCCATAAAATGTTTGCCGCACTCAATCGGGATAAAGCGCTCAAGGGAGAACGAATCCAACTGGACAATGGAACATGGACTCAAAAAGACCCCACACCCTAGACCAAGACCCCAGGTTGCGGGGTGAGCTTCTTTCTTCGGATACACAAGATGCTCCAGGGAGAGCATCAGGGAAAAAAGAGAGAAGATCGTTTCAGGTTCATGGAATCGTATGCTGTTTCCTAGCTTTCATGGGCTTGAGTAGGGTCTTGTGCGCCTCTTTATCCGCTTTCGCGGCATCCCCTGAACGCCTGACCGCTCACCCGGCACTCGATTATCAACCGTCTGTCTCTTTGGATGGACAGACGCTCGCCTTCGTGTCCACCCGTTCCGGCAATCTGGATATCTGGGTCCAACCACTCAAGCGTTCGGCCCTCACGCTTCCCCGACAAATAACCACTCACCCGGCCAGTGATCAGGAACCAGCCTTGAACCGGGATGGCACCCGACTGTTATATGTATCGCATAAATCCGATCCCCGCGGTGATGTCTACCTCCTGGATCTGATTACCCGTGAGGAGCACCGACTGACGGATTTAACCAGCGGCGATGGTTCTCCACAGTGGGATCACGAAGAACAAGGATTTTTCTATCTCAAAAGCGATCCGCTTCAAAATACTTCCGCCATCTACCGGAAATCCTTTTCGAACGAGTCTGAGGAATTGGTCGTACCCCAAGCTACCAGCTTTTCCGTGAATGGTCAGGGACAGCTCCTGTATTCCAATGGTGCTTATCTGACCTTATTAAACCTTCGCGACAACAGCTCCACCGCATATCAACAGGACAACCATGTCCTGGATCTCTGGCCTGCATTGCCTCACCATTCCACTGACCTCACCACGAAGATTCCCCTGGTGTTTACCCGATATGACCGGGACACCAACAATGACGGACTGGTTGATACCGATGATGAATCATCCATTTGGATGAGACTATGGTCCCCGCAGCAGCCCCAACTCCAAAGACTCTATCGGATCACTCCGGCGCACACATTTCATCTTTACCCTGCCGTGTCCGGGGATTTCCTCTACTACTCCGATCTGAAAGCCGGAGATATTTTTCGAATGGATATCCCCGCGTTTCTCAGGGATTACGTCGACCTCGATCGCGCCAAATCGCTGGCCGCCTCGTATCAGGATCACGGGCAACTGGATCTCGCTCTTCTGGTTCTGGGAAATATTTCTCAGAATCTGTTGGCACAACAACCTCCCGACACGCGAGCGGAATTTGATTTTTCCCTCGCCGAAACACAGACACAGGAGGGAAATTTTCTTGCGGCCCGCCAATCCTTGGAGCCCTATACCGGCCAACCAGGCCGGGTCGGCGCGTTGGCCAGAATCTATACCATCGTCTTAGGGGTCCAGGAACAGGCGCAGGGGATCAGCTCCGCGGCAAGACGCCGGTTAGTCACCACAGGCGCGTCCGATCTCCTCACCATCGGGCAGGACCATCGGGACATGGATGAGGTGTACGGTCAAGCCCTGATTGAAGCCGGACGGCTCTATCTCTTTGCGGACGATCCACTGACAGCCTTGGAGTACTTCGTCAAAGTCGAAGACCTGCACAACAAAGAGATTCGAGCCAAGGGTCTCTTCGCCAGAGGGGAAGCCTATAGAATTCTACAGGACGCCCCCAATGTCATCCGCGTGTTTGTAGATGTCATCCAATTATTCGGGGAACGCTCTTCCTGGGGCAAACGTGCCATCCAGCAGGTTGTGACACTCTCTCAACAGGGTGCAACGGAACGTGAGCGCCTGACGGCCTTAAACAGGATCATCCCCCAGTATCCTGACCTTCCCGTCTTGATTGCCACCACCCGCTTAACCATCGCCGATCTCTATCACGAGCAGGGAGAACAACTGTCCGCTCTTGAAACGCTGGATTTCATCGTCTCGACTCCCGACCTTCCCAACGAACTCGTCATCCAGGCCTATCGAAAAAAGGCCGCCATCCTTTCAGAATCGGAACGGTACCAGGAAGCAGCAGATACCTATGCCGCCTTGAGTCAATTTCCCGGAGAAAATCAAACTGAACTCCAAGGAACCAAGAGCCTCCTTGTTTTACAATTGGTAAAGAAAGCGCTGAAGAACCGGAAGGTGGGGGAGACCCGCATTGCTGCTAAATCGCTGAAACAGCTCATCGAGCAATATCCCGAATCCGTTGAAGCCCATCGGGCCTATATTGAAACCAAAGTCATGCTCAAAGACACGGCGGAGGTTCAGGCCTGGTATACCGGCTTAGTCAAGACCCATCCCGATCACGCAGTCTACCAGTATGGGCAGGCCCTGGCGTTGTCCTATGCCGAACCGCCCGACCTCCCGCTA
>JAGQKG010000094.1 GCA_020430245.1 Nitrospira sp. | reverse complement strand
CGAAGCAACCGAAACAGCGCATCTTCGGTATGAGCATAATCCACGACGACCGTAAATGGTTGGCCTTCATTGATGCGTTCAAACCGACCAGGCACATTGGCCACTGACTGCACGGCTTGTTCAATCATCGGAATCGTCATGCCCATTTCCAGGCCGACCCCTATGGCGGCCAGCATATTAGACACATTATGTTCTCCCACCAATTGGCTGTTGATCGTCAACGAGCCATGGGGACTATTCACCAGAAATTCCGTTCCTCCCATGGAAAGGCGAACGGATTCCGCTCTGATGTCTGCTTGGGTATGAAGCCCATAGGTCCAGGTCGGAATGGAACAATGTCGGAGAATCAGCGGTGCTCGTTCATCATCCGCATTGACGAGAGCTCGTTTGGGGCAGGTCTTCTGGCCATGATCGACGCATTCGGTAAATAACCGGAGCTTCGCCTGAAAATAGTTCTCCAAGGTATGATGAAAGTCTAAATGGTCTTGGGTCAGATTGGTAAACACCACAATGTCGAATTCACAACCGGCTATCCGATCTAATGCCAACGCATGGGAAGAAACCTCCATAACCGCAACATCCACTCCGGCATCCACCATGGCACTCAACATGTTCTGTAGCTCGACAGGAGCCGGGGTGGTATGTGACGCCACACGGTGCTCTGTCCCGAACACATAGCCTACGGTCCCCAAGAGTCCCACACGATGTCCTTGAGCTTCCAGCAGGGATTTGGCTAAATGCGTCACCGTGGTTTTGCCATTTGTCCCCGTGACCCCCACCATGCGTAGGCGAGCAGAAGGCATACCGAAAAGTTTTGCCGCCAACAAGCCCAAAGCCTTCCGTGAATTTTTTACTCGAATGAGAACTGACGAGCTTCCTCCTACTGGTGGGTCCTGTAACTCAAACCCTTCCTCCACCACCACACCAACCGCCCCTTGTTTTTGAGCCTGTCTCACGAACTGATGTCCATCATAGTGCTCCCCCTTGATGGCCACAAATACCGAACCAGACTTCACTTGCCGGGAGTCTTCGGTCACAGACACCACGTCACGCTGAAGATCCCCTTCACTTAGCACCGTATCCAGTGAGGCAAGAAGTTCTTGAAGCGTCACAGGTTACTGCACAATGGGCTGCGGTGAAGAAATGGGGGCATTTGCCGCAGCCGTCCGTATAACTGGGGATCCGCCAGGCAACACTCCTAAATGCGGCAAGACTCGCTCTGCGACCTTTCGAAAAACCGGAGCCGCAATTTCCCCCCCCCAGTTCCCAATCGTCGGCTCATCAATAACGACTAACATGGCAAGACGTGGGCGCTCGACTGGGGCAAATCCGACAAACGAGGCAATCACTTGTGAGGAAGAGTAGGACCCGGTTTTCTGGTCAATTTTTTGAGCCGTCCCTGTCTTTCCCGCAGCGCGGTACCCGGCCAGTCTGGCTCGCTTGCCCGTACCTACCTCTACGGCCATTTCGAGTATCCGAGTTAACGAACCGGTTGTTTCAAGCGAGATAGGTCGCCGTTTGGGTTGCGGATTTTTGGTCAAGACTGCCTGTCCGTGGGGGTCCAGAATTGACGAGACGACATAAGGCGTCATCAGCCAACCACCATTGGCTACCACCGACATGGCCGTGACCATTTGAATCGGCGTGACAGCAATTTCCTGACCCATGGCAATTGAAGAGAGGCTTCGCCCACTCCATTTGCTGGGTTCTCGGAGAATCCCGGAGGATTCTCCCGGAAGATCAATTTCGGTTTTTTCTCCAAAGCCAAACGCCTTCAAATACCGAAAAACCCGGTCTTGTCCTAATTCCATTGCGACTTTGATCGCGCCCACATTACTCGATTGCGCCACCGCTTCGGAAAACGTCATCCAACTAGTTTTTGCCGGATCATGGACAATAGTCCCCGCGACCGACATTTTCCCATCCCCACCATAGATTAAAGTGTCCGGAGACATCACCTGCTCTTCAAGCGCAGCCGCAGCCACCACAATTTTTAATGTTGACCCCGGCTCATAGGAATCCGTTACCACTCGATTCCGCCAATCCTGCGTGGAAAACTGCCCTAAGTGATTAGGGTCAAAGGTCGGATGAAGTGCCCAGGCCAGAATCGCGCCGGTTAAGGGATCCATGATCACAATGCTTCCAGACTTCGCGCCAGTTTGCTTTAAGGCTTGCGCCAATTCCGCCTCCGCAATAAATTGGACAACCTCATCAATGGTCAAAGTGAGATGGTACCCGGTCGACAAGGGTACGGAATCATGACTTGGGGGTGAGGCAAGCTTTCTGCCCAAAGCATCCCTCTGGTATTTCACCAGATTTTTTTCTCCCCGTAGATAGGATTCATATTGAAGTTCCACACCTTCTAATCCCTGGCTATCAATTCCGGCAAACCCCACGAGATGAGACACCAATTCTCCCTTAGGATAAAAACGATGCGGTTCTTTGGTTAATCCCAATCCGGATATATTCAACGCCTCCAATTCCTTGACAACAGGTTCCGGAATATTGCGCTTAACCCAAACGTAAGGCTGATTGCGTGTGAACAGGTCCCGTAATTCCTTGACCGGCATTTGTAGGATCGGCGCTAAGGATCGTGCAGCCCGTTGTGGATCTTTCAAGGACGGCGGCCTCACATACAATGAGGCCACTTCCACATTGAGAGCCAATGGATGACCTTGTCGGTCAACGATCACCCCTCGATCCGGCCGAACGATCACGGTCTTTTCGTGCTGTTGTTGTGCCTGATGAGCCCCAACATCCGCTTGAAGGATCTGTAGATAAAACAGTCGGCAACCAATAAGCACAAACCCGCAGAGGAGGCCCAAGCAGACGATGCCACTTCGAATTCGACAGACGGGATGAATATCCTGGGATGGCGTTTTCACGGAAGGCTCACGACGGTATCGGAAAATTCGCGGACCAAACGAACAGGAAAATTTTCATCCGATTCAGACTGAGGTAACGTGTCCAGGGAGACCATAACGATCTGCCCTTCCTTGGCCACGGTGAGGCCCAATTGACTTTGCGCCCGTTGGGCGACTCGTTGCGGATCTGTTAACTGTGACAGCCGAACATGCAAGCCTTCTTGCTGTTTTTTGAATACCCCACGCTGAGTTTCTAACTCTTCAATGGCGTACCCCAGGCGCCACATGTCTATCTTCACTCCAACATAGAGCAGACACCACACCCCCAATAACATCATGATGCCAAGGAACACGGTTTTCCTCATAGGGCTTCTCCTTCCGGAAGGCGCTCGGCCACACGTAACTTAGCGCTTCTGGCACGAGGATTTTGTTGTATTTCCAGCATATTCGGAATCACAGGCTTCTTGACCAGTAATGAAACTTTTTGATGCTCTCTCTGAGCCATAGAACGAAACGTATGCTTCACAATACGATCCTCTAACGAGTGAAATGCCACGACGCACACCCTTCCACCATCCTTCAACAGGTCGATGGCATCCCGCAGAGCTGGCTCGAGCAAATCCAATTCACGATTCACCCATATCCGAAGAGCCTGAAAGGTTCTAGTCGCAAAATGTAAGCGCCCCTTTTTATAAGCATAGGGAAGCGCATCCTCAAGGACGGACACCAAGGCCTGGGTGGTTTGAATAGGACCGGCACTTCTGGCCTGTACGATTGCACGGGCGATTCGACGGGAATACCGTTCTTCCCCATACTCAAAAATAACATCCGCTAACTCTTTTTCCGGGAGGTGATTCACCAAATCAGCCGCGGTTACTTCCTGTGTTTGATCCATTCGCATATCCAATGGCCCACTCAGGGAAAAACTAAATCCCCGCTCTGATTGGTCCAACTGTAATGAGGACACACCCAAATCAAAAACTATCCCGTCAACCTTTTCATAGCCGGATTTCTGGACAAAATCCTTAATGTGGGTGAAATTCCCATGAATAATATTTACAGACGTTTCGTATTCACTTAATGCCTTTTTCGCAAGAGCAACGGCCTGATAATCACGATCCAAACCAATAATACGAGCATTTTTTCCAGATTTTTCCAGTATTTTCAGCGACGTTCCACCAATTCCCACAGTACAATCAACATAGATCCCACCCGGCAGCGGATTAAGCCAAAAACAGATTTCCTCTACAAGTACCGGTATATGAACATCATTCATTCACAATTTGTTTCATTTTTGCAATATATGTGGAAATCATCCCACTTCCTCCCACATGTGGAAGTATACAACCCTTGCCAATGATGTCAAGCACTCAAAAAATGTTCTGAAAAGGTAGGAGCTAGGGAGTAAAAAATTTAGGAACCGTGGCCAAAATAATTGAGAACCTCAAAGCCATCCCAAATTCACCTTTTAAGGATACAACGTATAGAGCATTCTGGGGAAGGGTATCGTTTCTCGAACATGGTCCAATCCACAAATCCATGCAACGACTCGCTCAATTCCCATACCAAAACCAGCATGAGGAACCGTTCCGTATCGTCGCAAATCCACATACCACTTAAAGGCCTCCTCAGGAAGGTCGTGAGCTTTAATTTGCGCCAGCAATTCATCCAAATCATGGATTCGTTGCCCTCCTCCAATAATTTCTCCATATCCCTCCGGCGCGAGCATATCCATACATAACGCCAAGTCTGGCCTCTCTGGATCTTTCGCCATATAAAATGCCTTGGCGGCAGCCGGATACCGATGAACAATCACCGGACGATCAAATTCTTGCGCTAAAGATGTTTCGTCATCGCCTCCGAAATCATCGCCGAATTGAATGGCAACCCCCTTTTGTTGAAGACGCGTCAGGGCCTCTTCATAGGTTATTCGCGGAAAGGGTTTGGCCATGGCTTCTAATTTAGGAATATCCCGCTCTAAGATTTCCAGTTCAGCTCGACGAGTTTCTACGACTCGCTGAATAACCGTTGAAACCAATTCCTCTGCCAGTTGCATAGCATCCGATAGGTCGGCAAAGGCCATTTCCGGTTCAACCATCCAAAACTCCATCAAATGACGTCTGGTTTTTGATTTTTCCGCCCGAAAGGTTGGACCAAAGCAGTATATTTTTCCAAAAGCCGTTGCAGCTGCTTCTCCATATAATTGACCGCTTTGGGCTAAATAGGCTACCTGGTCAAAATATTGAGTTTGAAATAAGGTCGTGGTGCCCTCGCAGGCGTTTGGGGTAAAAATGGGCGTATCAATTAAGGTAAAACCTCGATCATCAAAAAAATTCCGACACGATCGAATTATTTCATGGCGAACCCGTAAAATGGCGTGCTGGCGTCGCGACCGCAACCAGAGATGCCGATATTCCATCAGGAAACCAATTCCATGGTCTTTCGGTTGGATGGGAAAGGGTTCTGCAATGTGAATCACTGTCAATGTGGATACATCAAGTTCAAATCCACCTGGCGCTCGAGCATCCCTTCGAGGCTTTCCAGTCAGAATCACAGAAGACTCCTGGGTTAACTGACTACACAAAGAAAATTGTTCGTCGCCAACCTCACCTTTGCTTAAAATAGCCTGGAGATCTCCTGTGCCATCACGCACCGTCAAAAAGCTTAATTTTCCGCTCGAGCGTCGGTTGCGGATCCATCCCTTGATGGTAATGTCCTGGCCTTCAAATTGTGAAATCTGTTCAATCGAGACGACCAACTGTTCCGGCATGACGCTGCTCCCTCCCGCTCTCACAAAGAAAAAATTGACACCCTGAAAATTCAGCCGCTATGATCATTTGTCGATCAAGAGATACCTCAGGAACGTAAGGAGGCTTTCAAATATGAGTTACACCATCACTGTCAGCGAATTAAAAGCTCGCATGGATAAAGGCGATAAAATTTTCTTGTTGGATGTCCGAGAACCCCACGAATACTCCCTGGCAAAAATAGAGGGATCAGTGCTGATTCCTCTTGGCCAGGTCCCCCATTCCCTGAAACAATTGGACCCGACCGCTGAGATTGTCGCGTATTGCCATAAAGGAATGCGGAGTGCGGATGCCGTCGGGTTTCTTTTGCAACAGGGATTCTCGAATGTTAAAAATCTGATTGGAGGAATTGAAGCCTGGTCCATTGAGATCGATCAATCCGTTCCCAGGTATTAACAGAGAAGCTATCAGGTAAAACCATTCTCCTTCTACGGGCAACGGAGAGGTTATTTTCCGGTTCCACGAAAAAAATCGACTGTCCGGGTGAGCCCTTCCTGCAAAGTAATCTGAGGATCCCAGCCAAATACCTCTCTGAGCTTGGTCACATCCAACACACTCCGAAATTGCTCGCCTTTCTTTGCCGCTCCATATAGCTCTTTGCATTGGCACTTCGTTAAACTTTTAATAATTCCATAACATTCGTTGATAGTCGTCTCCTGGCCAGTTCCCACATTAAAAATTCCCCGAACATCCTCTCCCAAGGTCACCAAGATCGCTTCCACTGCATCATCCACATAGATAAAATCTCTTGTCTGCTTCCCAGTTCCATTGACAATGGGTTGCCCACCATCCAACATTTGTTTCGAAAAAATAGCCACAACCCCTGCCTCACCATTAGAGTCCTGCCTGGGGCCATAGACATTCGCAAAACGAAGAGTCACATACCGGAGTCCGGTCGCATTTGCGTAATAGGCTAGATATTTTTCCCCAGCCAGCTTACTAATTCCATAAGGAGATAGAGGTTCTGTCCGATGTGACTCTGCGGCCGGGAATATTTCCTGCTCCCCATAAACCACGCCACCCGACGATGCAAATGTCACCTTTCGCACACCCTGTTTCATGGCACATTCTAAAATATTGATGGTTCCTAAAATATTGACTTGCGCATCAAATTCCGGATTCTCCGTGGAATGGCGAACACTCATTTGCGCGGCCAGATGAACGACAATAAGGGGACGCTCATTTCGGAATACCCGTTCAATCCGTTTACTCTGGATATCCATTTTATAAAATCGGGCTTTTTTATTGATATTCTTTCGCTTCCCTGTCGAGAGGTTATCAATAACAATGACCTCATTACCTTCTTGAATCAACCGGTCAACCAGATGTGATCCAATGAATCCAGCTCCCCCGGTCACCAGAATTTTTGTAGACATTCCCGGCTTTCTCCTTTTACATGATTAGGTTAAGGGGACACTGCGAGCAATTGCCCGGCTTCCATCAGTACTCATCATCCCGTTTTTTTCATTCCCACCAGCATCTCTTTGTTTCCTTTTTTCCCCAACAGGGTCGAATCCATGACACCAATGACATCGAGACGAAGGCTACGGACATAATCCACAAAACCATCCCTCACCTGCTCACGCAATCGTTCATCACGGACAATGCCTCCTTTTCCGACTTGTCCTTTCCCGACTTCAAACTGCGGCTTAACCAAGGCGACAAGATACGCCTGGTCGTGCAGAACAGGCAAGATCGCCGGCAATACCAAGCGAAGGGAAATAAAGGAAACATCGATTACTGCCAAATCCACCGGCTCAGGAATATCTCGTGTGCAGAGGTGGCGAATATTGCAACGGTCCATGACCACAACGCGAGGGTCCTTTCTCAGCCTCCAATCTAACTGCCCATACCCCACGTCAATGGCATAGACTCGCTTGGCGCCGCGTTGCAGCACACAATCAGTGAACCCTCCGGTGGATGCACCCACATCCATCACCACACAGCCTGTACAGGAAATGAAAAATGCATCTAAGGCAGGTGCCAGCTTTTCACCGGATCGGCTGGCATAGGCGCATTCCGGCTTCGTCACCTCCAGCGAAACAGTTGTCGCAACCAACTTTCCTGGCTTATCAATAAGGCTCCCATTGACTTTCACTCGACCAGCAAGGATAAGGCGGCAAGCTTGTTCCCTGCTTGCGATCGACTCATGAGTCATGACAAGGGAGTCCAGCCGTTCTTTTGAGGATTTCCGTGATGAAGCTGATGGCTGAACAGCCTTCATATTTTCATGTCCACAAAGCAGCCAATGCGTAGCCTACCGATTGAGAGAGATTGTAGTGCCGGAAATTTAGGATTCGGGTAGATTCGAATCCTCAACCGAAAAAGCCTGTATACGCTTTCTTCCATCCTTGTCTTGCACAAGGATCTCCACTTTGCGCTCTGCATCATCCAGCATTTTCAGGCAGGTTTTTGAAAGTTTGACTCCTTCCTCAAAAATCCTCAAGGATTCATCCAAGGAAAGCTCCCCGCGCTCCAACTCGGCTACAATGGTTTCCAAGCGGGACAGTGCCTTTTCAAATTTTAGTACAGCCATAAAAATAGTCCAAGGAGGATCAGCGTTTCGGTTCTAAAGCATTATGGATTCATGACCGATGATTTTGACATGTATTATAGCCATGCTGGTACATGAAGCAAAAGGGAATTTCCTACGTTGAAGGATGGGTACGCTGTACCAGACAAATCAATTCGCCTTCATGCAGTCTGGCGCGTACAGACTCTCCCGCAGAAACTTCAGTTGATTGTTTCAGGACTTTTCCATTTTTCATATTGTGTACGATGCTATATCCCCTTGCTAAGACCGCAAGAGGACTTAATTGATTCAGCTGAGACATCCACAATTCTGATTGATGGCGTCTATTAAGAATACAGTCCGACATACCTCGAACAAGCCGAATACCCCGCTCAGCCAAAGCCAGTTGCTGTCGATGAATCTCAAATTTAGGATTTCTCTCCCAAATCGTGGACTGATGATTCAACAACTGCACCTGGAGATTCCGGCACCACTGCTTCATCTGCACATAGAGTTGCCGATCTAACTCATCCACCTGTTGCACAAATTGTCCAAGTACGAGCCTAGGCTCAGGCAATCGTCCGGTCAATGCCTTAACTTGCCCCCTCCACGCGACACATAAACTCCTCATAGCCCGTTCCAATCGAACACGTTGATCCCCCAGATGATACTTAACCGTTGAACAATCCGGAACCACCAACTCAGCCGCAGCAGAGGGAGTGGGAGCACGATAATCAGCGGCTAAATCCGAGAGCGTCAGATCGGTTTCATGGCCAACAGCAGACACCACCGGAATCCTGGAAGAGGCGATGGCTTTCACCACGATTTCTTCGTTAAATGCCCAAAGGTCCTCTAATGATCCTCCACCACGCCCGACAATTAACACATCCAGTCCGCCTAATTGGTTGAGCATCCCAAGAGCCTTAGCGATTTGTCCGGCAGCTTCATCCCCTTGCACAGAAACAGGAGCAATCAGAACCTCCGCAAGAGGCCAGCGTCGATGAATGATAGTCAGCAGATCATGAATTGCAGCACCGGAAGTTGACGTCACCAGACCAATCCGTTGCGGGTACAGAGGAAGCACCTTTTTTTCCGAAGCGTCAAAAAATCCTTCGGCTTCCAACTTTGCCTTCAGTTGAATAAAGGCTAATTGCAGCACACCAATGCCCTTTGGCTCAACCGCTTCCAAGAGTAATTGATAATCTCCTCGTGGTTCATACACCGAAAGGCGACCGAACACAAAGACATTCAAACCATCCTGAAGTGCAAATTTCAGGCGTTCAACCTGACTGCGAAAAAGCACAGCCCTGACCTGGCTCGATTGGTCTTTCAGAGTAAAATATCGATGTCCCGAAGACGGGCAGCGTAGGTTAGAAATTTCCCCTTCCACCCAGAGTGGGGGGAAAAATTTTTCGAACGTTGAACGGATCTGTCGGGTAAGAGCCGAGACGGTAAGCACCGAAGGGAAAAGCTCTGCCACAGAGATACGTTACTCAAACACACGTAGGCGCGTGATGTGAGTAGTTTTTCCGGTTGAGGAATGAAGATTTAACACCGCCGCACTCAAAACAGAAGGTCCTGTCGCCACTTCAAATCTTTTCGGAAGTTGCGTCAGAAATTTCTGAATGACCAAGTTTGGTTTCATCCCGATGACGGATTGAACAGGGCCGGTCATCCCGACATCGGTTAAATATCCCGTTCCCTGAGGTAGAATTTGTTCATCCGCGGTTTGGACATGCGTATGCGTTCCAAGGACAGCAGACACCTTGCCGTCTAAAAAATACCCCATCGCCATTTTTTCTGAAGTGGTTTCGGCATGCATATCCACAAGAATGCAGTGAGTCTGTGTCGTTAATTGAGCCAATTCGCGTTCCGCAACCCGAAAAGGGCAATCCACCATGGGCATAAACACTCGGCCCATAAGTTGCAAAATCCCTAGGCGCTCCCCTTGGATAGTTTCTACAACGCACGTACCTTTTCCTGGAACCCCATCGGGATAATTCGCGGGACGGATCACCCGCTGCTCCTTTTGCAGATACTCTAAAGCTTCACGTTTATCCCAGGCATGATTGCCTAATGTAATAATTGAAAGACCTAAATCAAACAAGTCTTCAGCCACTTCCCGTGTGATGCCAAATCCACCTGCCGCATTCTCTCCATTGCCAATAACCAGATCAATCTGATACTCCTGAATAACCTTTGACAGATGCTTTAAGATCACCCGACGGCCAGGCTCTCCCATGATATCTCCGATAAACAGTACGTTCATGATTTCCTTTACTCACAAAGCTATTTGGCAAATTCGATAAAGCGGTTTTCTCGAATAACTGTCACCTTTATCTGGCCAGGATACGTCAGTTCTTGTTCAATCTTTTTGGCCAAATCCCGAGATAAGGCAAAACTTTCACTGTCGCTTAATTCACCCTGACGAATAATGACCCGAATTTCACGGCCAGCTTGAATCGCATAGGCCTTATCAACTCCTGTAAACCCAGTTGCTAAGGATTCCAGCTTTTCCAATCGCTTGACATAGGCTTCGAGAGTTTCCCGTCTGGCACCCGGACGGGCAGCCGAGAGAGCTTCAGCAGCAGCCACCAATACCGATTCGGGACAGAGCGGCTCAACCTGTTCATGATGGGCAGCAATGGCATTCACAATGAGCTCCGACTCTCCATACTTCTTTGCCAATTCTGCCCCAAGCATCGCGTGCGTTCCTTCCTCTTCATGGCTAACCACTTTTCCAATATCATGCAATAGGGCTCCTCGCTTAGCCAATTTCACATCTAACCCCAACTCCGCAGCCATAATCCCACAGATATAAGAGGCTTCCCTGGCATGATATAAATTATTTTGGCCATAACTGGTTCGATATTTCAGACGACCCAATAATTTGACAATTTCCGGATGGAAATCTGAAAGACCGACTTCAAAGATGACCTTTTCCGCATCATCTCTCATTAACTTGTCTAAGTCGTCTTTAACCTTTTCTACGACTTCTTCAATTCGAGTCGGGTGAATACGTCCATCCTGCATGAGGCGTTCAAGCGCAATTTTCGCGACCTCTCTCCGAAGGGGATCGAATCCCGACACGATTACCGCCTCCGGGGTTTCGTCAATAATAAGATCAACGCCAGTTGCAGCTTCCAAAGCTCGAATATTTCTTCCCTCGCGACCGATAATTCTCCCTTTCATACTATCATTCGCGAGGGGAACGACTGAAATCGTGGCCTCGTTGACGTAGTCTCTTGTTATCCGCTGTATCGACCGGGTCACAATTTCTCTAGCTTCTCGTTCAGCGGTTTCTTTGGCCTCATCCAAAATCCTTTTTGTTAACATCGCGGCATCCATTCGCGCTTCACTTTCAATTTCACCCAATAGCTGGCGCTTGGCTTCTTCGGCCGTAATTCCAGCCACCTGCTCTAGGGCAAGCCGGTGCTCTTTAATGGCTTGGTCACACGCAGCGGCTTTATTGACCAAAGCTTCTTCCTTCTCCTTAAGAGAACGCTCCTTTCGTTGCATTTCCTCGTCACGCTTTTCAAATTGGCTGATCTTTCGTTCGAGGGCCTCTTCTCGCTGGGTAATTTTTCGATCCGCGGCTTGAATCTCATTCCTCTTTTCCTTTTCTTTTGCTTCAAGTTCAGACTTAGCTTGAAACAGCAAATCTTTTGCTTCGATTGTTGCTTCTTTGACCAGATTTTCGGCCTCTCGTTGGGCATTTTGGGTAAGCTGTTGAGCTTGCTCTTCCGCTGCTGAACGACGCTTCAAGTCCTTCTGCTGCTGATACACCTTTGATAAGGCAAATCCAACAAAAATTCCGATCACCACTCCAAGTATGGGAATTACCGTTTCCATAGGTTAGCTCCTATTCGTTTCCTCATGTCACAATCACGAGATAGATTTATTCTCCCTCGGTTAGGTGGAAATGATCCCGCCAACCCACAGGGGAAAACCAGAAAAGGAAGGAAGGAAAACGAAAACTGAAGAAAAGCCTATCTGGTAGGACAGAAGGCCAAATTTTGTAAGGAACGAAGAGGAGGAGAAATAGGGCAACGCTCTAAGCTAAAAGTCCCAATAGCACCACGCAAAGGACTCACCCACTGAATCCAGCCTTCCCAGTTACTGCTTGAAATAGAAGGGCATGGATACAACACAGGCCAAAAATTTAAAATTTTTAGATCAAAAGGCGAGCCATTTGGATAGAAATGAGCAATTTGCCTCTTTAAGAACAATTTCCAAGGATTCAACCTGCCCTCAAATAAAATTTTCCTACCTCGTACGATCCCATCATACAAAAAACCCACAATGACTATGAAAATATTTGTCATAGTGGGCCTCCAGTTCAATTCCCTCTCTAAGAGGGATATTCCTTTCTTTCTTTCTTTGAAATTCAACAACTTATGAAAAGTAAAATATCAGAAGACGATGCGGAATTTCAATAATGTGGCAGTTGAATGATGGGAATAGACCGACAACCCTCCGCCGACGAACGAAATGAAGCACTTCAACCAATTGATTTCAAAGGTAATACCTAACTAACGCTGGACGAGAGAATATAAAGGCAAGACTTGTTAATGTGGGTGGGTTTCGAGGTGCTTTTCTATCGTTTCCAGTAAAACTTGCGTCCGTCGCTCAATTTCAGCTTCTCCAAACTGCCGGTGTCTCTCTTGTCGGAAGAGCTGATCCGTAATGTTAATTGCGGCCAAAATAGCCAGTTTTGTGGAAGTACTTGTTCGGGTTTTTTGAGCGAGAGTACGCATTTGTGCATCAACATACCCGGCCAACTCATGAAAATACGCCTCATCTCCCTCTCCTTGGAGAGAGATTCGATGACCAAAGATTTCAACTTCAATGGTCCTCGTCATCCTTAAGTCCTGTAGGTTAATCGTTTGAACGGTCTAAAAATTCAAGCTCGCCAAGAACTTTTTCAATCCTGGCTCGAATCGTGGTTCGCTCCTCTTCCCATCCTTCAGACATTTCCTCGTGTTTGGCCAGCCGTTCCCGAGTCGACTCCAACTCCTGTTCAAGATGGGATTTATCCTTCCGTAGCTCAATGACCAGATCAAGTAATTTCTTTACTCGAACTTCCAACGTTTCTAATTTCTCTACGCTCACGTGCACGCCTCCTTATAAGCAAGGTCAAACGAGGCGGACTATAATTCGTTCAACAAAACCTGTCAAGAGAAACGCCTCGGCAGGCATCCCCAAACAATGTCCGATAAATTCGATAGCTTCCAAGTACACGTTTCACATATCCACGGGTTTCTCGATATCCAATCAGTTCGATAAATTCATCCGGATCTCGGTGGCCATTTTGCCCAATCCACCGCTTGACCGCCTGAGGTCCAGCATTATAGGCGGCTACTGCATAAATAATATTGCCCTGAAATTCATTCAG
>JAGQKG010000093.1 GCA_020430245.1 Nitrospira sp. | reverse complement strand
CATCGTGTAATCCTGACCTGTTTAAAGAGCCGTTGAATGTGTTGGATGCCTGGGATCGGGCGGTGAAGTGGTCCCGATGGGGGTACTTTGCCTTTGAGTACCGATTGCATGACCATGGGAATCATGGCGAGTAATCTGCCAATATTTTTAAGGCCGAAGGTTCTGATCGCCAGCATAGGTTCGTCCAGAATGCCTTTATGTTTAATAATATCGGTAAAGACTTCGGCATGTCGGGACCCACAGGTGGATGGAACTTTTTCCGCCAGACCTTTTGCCCGCAACGCCATGATCCGATCCATGGGTCCTACTCCTTTGGGGCAGACCTGAATGCATTCCATGCATCGGGTGCAATCCCACATGCCGCCCGGTTGATTGAGGGAGTTCAGTCGTTGGGAAGTTGCTGCATCCCGCGGGTCGGTGACGAACCGATAGGCTTTCGCTAGGGCAGCAGGTCCGACGAAAGTCTTGTCGACATCCAGGACCGTGCAATCGGAGAGGCAGACGCCACACATGATACAGCTCATGACCCCGGACAGGTGGCTCATGGACTCCGGCGAGGCGGTATATTCAGCGGTGGGAGGCAGACCTTGAGGTTGGAGCCACGGCTGAATCTGTCGAATCTTTGACCAGAATGGCGCCATATCTGTGACCAGATCCTTAATGACCGGCATGTTATTCATGGGTTCAACCTGAATCGTCTCCCCTTGCGAGGCGACCGAAATCATTTTGGTCTTGCAGGCCAGTGTGGCGTGCCCGTTAATGCGCATGCCGCAAGATCCGCAAATGGCTCCGCGACAGGAACAACGAACTGTTAAGGAATCATCAATGGTTTCTCGAATTTTAATGAGTCCATCGAGGACACTATCGGAAGGATCAATGTCCAGATCATATTCCTGATAGTACGAGGAGGGACGATCCTGTTCCGGATTAAAACGGCGTATGCGAAGAGTGGTATGCATCAGTGGGGGTGATTCCTCAGATTGTGCTTACAGTATACCTCCTTCAAGCCGTTATCGGGAGGCTTGTAGCCCTTAGACGGCTCCGAGGAGGCCATGATAGGCCCTTTGTCTCATTAATAGACGCGGATTTGAGGTTGCCATTGGGTGATCCGCACCGGCAGATACTCAGCGTGTGGAGGACTATCGGGCCTATGATACAGCAACACATGTTTGAGCCAGTGTTCGTCGTCCCGATCAAGATAATCCGTCCGGAAGTGAGCCCCACGGCTTTCCTGTCTGGTGAGCGCCCCCACAATAATGGCTTCCGCACAGTCCAACATAAATCCCAGTTCCAGTGCGGCGATCAATCCGGTATTAAACACCTGCCCTTTATCCTGGATGGTGAGGTCGGGCCAACGTGTTTTGAGGTTGGTGATATGGTGCAGGGCCGTCTCCATGCCTTCCTCCTCACGAAAGACCGATACATACCGGTTCATGGTGGTGCCCATCTCCAGGCGCAACGCAGCCGCTCGTTCTCCCGGTCCTTTCCGTGACACGATGCCGGCCACCAGGTGTTTGTCTGCGTCCATGGCGTTTTCTGAAATGGTGGTAGGAGGGATCGTGTTGGCATACTCCGCCGCACATGTTCCTGCCCGTCGGCCAAATACCACGGTGTCCAACAGAGAGTTCGCGCCAAGCCTGTTGCCGCCGTGCAAACTCACGCAGGCAGTTTCTCCTGCAGCGAAGAGGCCCGGCACGCCGGCCCATTGGCCCTGGACATCCCAACATCGGCCTTCGGTATCGGTTTTGATGCCCCCCATTTGGTAATGCATGCCGGGTCGGATGGGTAACGGCTCTTCGGCTAAATCGATATTGGCAAAAGTTTTGGCTTCGGCATAAATTTGTCCGAGACGATCCTGAAGAAAGGCTCGTCCCAAATGCCGGCAGTCGAGCAGGACGCAGCCTTTGATGCCACGCCCTTCATTGATTTCAATTTGTTCCGCCCGGGAGACGACATCCCGTGAAGCCAGTTCCAGCATAGTGGGCGCATAGCGTTCCATGAAGCGCTCTCCTTTGCTGTTGAGAAGATAGGCCCCTTCTCCCCTGGCGGCTTCTGTTATCAATAAGCCCTTCCCCTTGAGCGTTGTCGGGTGATATTGCACCATTTCCATATCCATTAATGGAGCCCCGGCCCGGTAGGCCACGGCCATGCCATCGCCCGTACAAATCAAAGCATTGGTGCTGGGTTCGTACACTCGGCCTAAGCCGCCTGTGGCCATGATCACGGCTTTGGCTCGAAACAGCGCGAAGGTTCCTGTACGAATTTCAAAGGCCACCACTCCGGCACACCGTCCTTGATTGTCTTTCACGAGGGAGGTCACAAACCATTCTTCATAGACGGGAATGTTTGCCTGCATGGTTTGTTCATACAGTACGTGAAGTATCGCCTGCCCGGTAAAGTCTGACACAAAAAACGTGCGTGCGCGTTTTTGTCCACCGAATCGGCGCGTACCGAGGTGGCCTTCCTCATTTCGGTTAAAGATGACCCCCATATGCTCCAAGGCGATGATATCCTGGCCGGCTTCCTGAGCGAGGACTTCAACCGCATCCTGGTCACTCAGATAATCACTGCCTTTTACCGTTTCAAAGGCATGGTCTTCCCAGTGGTCTCCCCGGTCGGTCAGTGCGGCGTTAATACCGCCTTGCGCCGCATTGGAATGACTGCGCACAGGATGGACTTTTGTCATGAGGGCTACGGAAGCCCCTTGGTTATGCGCGGCAATAGCCGCCCGCATTCCTGCCAGGCCGGCGCCGATGACGAGCACATCATACGAAAAGGAAGAGTTCATCATTCTGAAGCAAAACTGCGTGGCACAGGGATTCGCCCAGCGATGGCCCGGGATGGATTCGTGATCCGACTAATTGGAAAAGGTCTCACGTGATTCCACTGATTGATAGGACCGATGGCGGGAGCCCTCATAAATCTGGTCAGGCCGGAACAAGTGATTATCCTGATATTGTTCAAAGCAGTGCGCTAACCACCCAGCCACCCTGGCCATCGCAAAGACCGGAGTGAATAAATCAGTTTCAATGCCCATTCGATGGTAAATGATGCCGGAGTAAAAATCCACGTTGGGCCGAATGCCTTTGAGCCCTACACGTTTTTCCATTTCCTGCTCAACCGCCCTGGCTAGAGTAAATAAGGAATTGTCATCCGGTCGGGTGTCCAATTGTTGGGCGAACTCTTGTAACACGGTGGCGCGGGGGTCTTTCACTTTGTAAATCCGATGTCCGAATCCCATAATTTTTTGCTTTAACGAAAACTTGTGGTCCAGATATGCAGGGATGGCCTCAATGGTTCCAATATCCTCCAGCATGTGAATAACGGCCTCATTGGCACCGCCATGTAAGGGGCCTTCCAATGTACCAATGGCTGAGGCAATTACCGTGAATGGATCGGCCAGTGTGGAGGCTGTCACCAGTCCGCTAAATGTCGAGGCGTTCATCGTATGCTCGGCATGGAGAATCAAGCAGATGTCAAACATTCTGGCAATATCGGGGGCAGGGACTTTTTCAGTGAGCATGTACAAAAAGTTTTCGGCGAAGGAAAGGTCGTCACGTGGTTGGATCTGCTCATCACCATGACGCAGGCGGGCAAATGCGGCGACGATGGTGGGGAGTTTGGCAATGAGCCTGACAGCAGTCCAATACCGGGTGGCATCATCCCGGACATCGGGTACGGGATAAAACATGCCCAAGGCAGCCACCGCCGCTTGCAGGGCATCCATCGGGTGCCCATGCTCGGGCAGGCATTTCAGGAGATCGGTAATGCGATACTTAATTCGGCGATGATGAGTCAAATCCTCATGAAATCGCGAGAGTTCTGTTTGAGTTGGAAGCCGGTTGAATAATAATAAAAACGCTGTTTCGGTGAAGGTACTTCGGGTTGCCAGTTCCTCAATCGGGATACCGCGATATTCCAGAATTCCCTGAAGGCCATCTACAAAACTGATTGTTGATTTCGCCGCAGGAACACCTGCTAGACCTGGCAAAAAATCTTCCATTTCACCTTCTCTTTCTCTTAGATGTCATTTCTGCATGGTGGCACATAGTCCTAGTATACCTCGCTTATGATCTTCACCCCAACATTTCATATGAATTTGCTATATTAAATTTGAGAAATTATTATGAAATAGTGGTGCAACAGTGAGAAAGGTACCTCGTGTGGTTGATTTTTTTATTTTATGAAAGGGGATTTAAGTATGCAGGTGTTCAAATACTTCATGATGATTGTGGGAATGGTGGCACTGTTCTCCGGTGGAACAGGGACCATGGCCGGGGCAAGCTCCCTGAGCGATGATCATCCATATGGAAAGCCATCTCATGAGGGAATGGGGCATGGAAATAGCGATCATGAAGGGATAGAGCATCATCGTGGCTTTTCGCCCTTGGATATGAAGGAGGAATTAGGTCTTTCTGAAAATCAGGTGACCCGGCTTCGTCCACTTGAATTAGAATATCGAAAGAGGATGATTCAGAATGGGGCTGACTTACGGGTAGCGATGGTTGATATGGGGACACTCATGGATGCCAAACAAGCCGATATGGCTGCCATTGCCAGTAAGGTTGATGAAATCAGTCTGTTGCAAAAAAACATGATGATGTATCGTATTGGAGTTTATCTCAAAGTCAAAGAAGTCTTGTCGCCCCTACAATATGAGGAGTTTCGATCCCGGCTTCGTGAGCATATGGAAGGCATGGTTCATGGGGGGGAGATGTCCAAAGGGAAAAACCCTCATGGTCATTGATGAGATAAAGAAAAACCAACCCTGACCACCTCTGTACCTCTTGATGAGATTCCTTTCCTTTTACTTCGGGCCCTGAATTGCAATATTTGGGGTAGAAAGCATCGGGCATCCCGAACAAGTTATGCCAGGGCTCCTTCTTTTTAACAGGAGAAGGGGCCGTCGTTTTTCAAATATTTGCCCGCCTGCATTTATCTCCCTACAGGGTTTTTAATGAAGTTGTAGGCGATTGCCTGCACATCTTAATGGGATACCCAGGGCGGATTGCCACAGGAAGACATCTAACCATTTGATGTTGTTCATTAAAAAAATTAGGTCAAAGTCGGGAATGAGCCTTGCAATATCTAATCAATCAAACACGATAACGTGCCTTGTCACATTTATTTGTCGTGGAGGGAGGTTGAAATGAAACCATTTACCAAATTTTGTCTCTTGATATTAGTGATGGGTGGTTTTCAGGGAGTTCTCCCGGGTCTCGCTATGGAGGGGGAACAGAGTGCTCAAGCACCTGAAGCTCGACAAGAAATTCAGACAAATTCGCCGACAACGATGCCGCGATATGTCAATGTGGAAGGGACGCTTCAGGCTATTCAGGGAGATCTGTTTATCATTGAAGGGGCGTCAGCCGAACAACAGATTAAAATCCAGGTGGGGCAAGATACCGCCTTCCCTAATGGGCAAAAAGAACCCGGACAACCCGTTAGTGCATTGGTCTCCGCCCCGGACGGACATGCGTTGATCATTCGATAACAGCTAGCTCGGTAATTTGTTGCCTGAGGCAGAAGCCGTGAAGAAGAATTTTATGGAAAGAGGGCACCGTGAAGAAAAAATAAGAAGAGTATCTCACGATGCCATAAATGCGGGAAGGGTGAACATTTCAGAATTATTCACTTTGTCACTTGGGGGAGATACGGTGTGTGGTTCGAAGTGTTCGTCCTTCCGCTAGTTTTTAGTTGATAGGTGTATGATAGCAAATTATTGGAGAGAAGGCCAATGATGAAATGTGAAACGTGCTATCAAGAGTATACGGCTTTTGATTTTGTCACTCTGCGGAACCTCTGCGAGCATGTGTATTTGGATTCCCTCGCCCAGAAGCAGAATCCCACTTTATCCAAGACAGACAAGCCTATTTCCCGGTTGAATATACACCAACCGGCCTGACCAAGGCCTGCGGCCCCGCAGGTCGAATGGCTGGGAAGATAGAATGGGTTTTAGGGGCCAGATTGTCCGTGTGTTTGCTCTTCTGCGTGGTAAGAACTCCTGACGAGCGGGCCGGATTCCACGTGTTGGAACCCTAAGTCCAATCCCTCCCGTTTGAATGCTTCAAACTCCTCTGGAGTGTAGTATCGAGAAACCGGCGCATGCTGAAGAGTCGGCTGAAGGTACTGGCCAATGGTCAGAACGTCACACTCCACTTTTCGAAGATCCCGCATCACCTGCCGAATTTCATCGTTGGATTCCCCTAATCCTGCCATTAGTCCGGATTTGGTTCGTCCCCCCATAGTTTTTGCCCAATGAAGAACCTGGAGCGACCGTTGGTATTTTCCCTGTGGACGAATTGAGGGAAAGAGGCGAGGGACGCTCTCAATATTATGATTCAAAATATCCGGCTTGGCTTGCATCACCTTTTCCAGATCAGCCTGCCGGCCCTGAAAGTCCGGGATCAACACTTCGACGGTGCATGCCGGATTTTCATGGCGAATTCGTTGAATGGTCTCTGCAAACAATGCGGCTCCTCCATCTGGGAGATCGTCTCGATTAACCGATGTCACCACCGTATGCCGCAGTTTTAGGAGTTTGACGGCATCTGCCACGCGCTGGGGCTCTTCTCGGTCAATAGCGGAAGGGCGTCCGGTGGTCACCGAGCAGTAATGACAACGCCTGGTGCAAATATCTCCAAGGATAAGGAACGTGGCCGTTCGATTATTCCAACATTCCCATATATTCGGACATCGTGCCTCTTCACAAATGGTATGCAGCCGATGTGTATCCATCAGGTGGCGAATCTCCTGGTAATGGGGGCCCGGACGGAAACGGACTTTGAACCAGGAAGGAAGGTTTCTTCTGCGGGAAGGCTTTGTGGAAGAAGAGATAGGAGCGATTTCTGAAGTCGGGATGAATGTCATGAGGGCCTTCAAGTCTATGGTGAGCTCTGATGAATGTGTCCTGAGGTGCATTGAGCCGGAGGCACACCCCCACACACCTGCTTTATTCTAACATGTGGGTATAGGGATGCCTACTTTCTCGAAAAGATTCGCCAGAGCCTAATTGAGCGAGGGGAATCTTGTCGGCCTGTCATGCTGGCTCATCAATCATGGGAGAGAAGTGGTTGGCCCAATCAATGGATTCCACATAGAATTCTCGAATCGTGCCAGGAGAGAGTTGGAGTTTTTTGAGTTGCAACCACTCACCTTTCTCGTAGGCCTTCACGCTGCTTAAGGCCGCTCCCATTGCTCCCTTCTCCAGGATTAAGGCTTCAAGCACGTCGTCTGGGAGCGGAAGGGTGCCGACCAGTTTTTCCATAGAAGACCCATACAAGGTTTCTAAAACCGAAAGAAGCCCCATGGTGAAATACTTTTCTGGGGTATCGGCGCCAAGTTGCTGTCCTAGTTTCTCACACATTTTTGCTCGTACCAAGGCGATCACCAGCATTTCCATGGGCTGATCTTTCCCCGTGGCCATAACAATGAGGGAGGCCCAGGTGCGTATCCGATCGATGCCTACCATACAGGCGGCTTGCTCAATTGACTCCACTCGCCTGGGAAGTCCGACAGAGGCCGAATTCACATATCGAAGAATTTTGTAGCTCAAAGAAAGGTCGTTTCGGATAAATTCGACCAGACATTCAAAGGAGATATTCGGGTCCTGAATTTTTCCTAATAATTCCAGAAGAGCTACACGATTTCCAGGAATTTTTCGCCCGTGAACGATATCAGGGCGATAAAAAAAGAACCCTTGAAAATAGAACATCCCAAGCTGTTTGCAGGTCTCAAAGACTTCTCGTGTTTCCACTTTTTCGGCAAGGAGGCGCGCCCGGTAATCCCGAATTTGCCGAGTCTCTTGTTGTAATTGTTCGGAGCTTTTACCTAAGACATCGATTTTCACAATATCGGCCAATTCCAAAAACGGTCGAAAGCGGTCATGGAATACAAAATCATCCAAGGCAATGGTATAGCCCTGTTGAGAGAGAGAGGCTAAGGCTTCAATGACTCGGGGTGTGGGTTCCACGGTCTCCAATATTTCCAAAACCACGCGGTTTTTCGGAAGGGCCTCACAATGTCTGTCAAATAAAAATTGTTTTGGAATATTCAAAAATGCCAGGTGGGTTCCCACCACATGTTCAAGGCCAATATCGAGGTAGGTATTTAAGAGGACCTGAGCCGTGGCGATATCTTCATTATGGATGATTGCTGAGTCGGCTTCACAGTTTCGATATAACACCTCATAGCCAATGGTTTTTAGATTCGGGCCTAGAATTGGCTGGCGCCCCACGAAAATATTCCCGTAGTTGGCAGTGCGGGTGTTCATAGCTAGATGCGGAGATTAGGGGTTTTGATGTGTATAGCAAAGGGGAGCATGTCTGTGGTGATATCGATAAATTTTATTTGAGATTTCTAAGGTAATAGGGGAATCTTGTCATTATTGTCGGCATTTCACAGGAAAGAATTGAGAAGTCTTACAAATTCATTGGAGTTCATGAAAGAAAATGGAAGGAGTTGGTCGGATCTGGAAAGTCATATATTTCTGAGGCTCGGGGGTCAGGATCCGGAGGGTCGTTCATTCAGGTTCTTAAGGCTATGACGTTCCAGGCCGTTTTCGTCAGGTTTTTGCGCATTTTTGAAAGGTAACAGCAGATGGTAGTGTTAGAGAGAAGGGGAGTCGATTGCGAGGGATTATTTAAATGATTCGGCAAGTTGGTTTATGTCTTGACTGAAGGGCATTCCACATGGAGCATCGGAGTCAGGGCTTCAATCCTGATCGGTCGGCTAAAGAAATATCCCTGGTAATGGTCGCATTGCAGAGTGGTGAGCAGATCAAGTTGCTCCTGATTTTCCACCCCTTCCGCGACGACGGTTAGGGAAAACTCATGCGCCAAATAAATCATGGCAGAGACCAAGGCCCGGGCTTCAGGGTTATGGGTAATATCAGTCAGAAAGGAGCGGTCAATCTTCAACTCATGAATGGGAAAACGTTTCAAATAGCTGAGCGAGGAGTAGCCTGTTCCGAAGTCATCCATAGAGATTTTGGGCCCCAAGGCCATCAGGTGGTTCAAGGTCTCCACGGCCTGCTCCGCATTCCCCATCAACAGACTTTCCGTGAGCTCGAGTGTCAAACACTTTGCATCGATCCCCTTGCTCTGTAAGGTTTCTCTTACCAAATGTACCAGATAGCCGTCATTGAATTGTTTTGCCGATACGTTCACCGCGACTTGAATCCATATCCCCTGAGCCTGCCAGCGAGCTAATTGCGTACACGCTTCTTTGAGTACCCATTCCCCCAGAGGGATGATCAGGCCGGTCTCTTCGGCTAAGGGAATGAATTGATCCGGAAAGATGAGTGTGCCGTCCGGTTTCTGCCATCGAACCAGCGCCTCGACCCCGACGATGTGACCGCTCTTCACCTCAACCTTTGGCTGATAATATAACAGCAGTTGATTCCCTTCGATGGCATGGCGCAAGTCTGCCTCCATTCGCAAACATTTCAGGCTTTGAGAATTTAGTTCGCTCGAATAAAAATTGAACCCCCCCTTTCCATGAAAGCCAGCTTGGATGCTCGCGCCAACGGCGCATTGAATAAGGTTCGTCAAATCTTCGGCATCCGCAGGAAAACTCGCAATACCGATACTTGGGGAGATGTAGACTTCGGTCCCATTGGCATTGAATGGAGATTCCATGACCTTCAGAATACGGCAGGCTAACTTCGAGGCATGTTCGGCATGGGTCATTGTCGGACACAATAACGAAAATTCATCCCCATTCACGCGGAACAGGCTATCCAACTCACTCGAATCAGGTATCCCGCGCCCAAACACATCCGAGCGGCGCATGCAGGAACTCATCCGTTCCGCAATCTGCGTGATGAGCTGATCTGAGATTTCCGGGCCGAAGATAGTGGAAAGGCGCTTAAACTGATTGAGCGTAATATGCAACAGTATCAGATTTTCGTGATGACGCTCCGCTCGCTGGATAAACCAAGCCAACCGGTCAAGAAATAAACTTCGGTTCGGCAATTTCGTCAAGGCATCATAGTAGGCAAGTTGATTCCGATAGGCTCGGGCGGCGAGCGTGTTGCGAACCCGAAGTTTCAATTCACTGGAATCAATTGGCTTGGCCAGAAAATCTGTGGCACCACGGTCAAGAGCCTGGAGTTTGGTCTTGGCGTCGGAGGAAGAGGTCAAGATAATGACAGGTAAAGGTTTTAGCTTGGGATGGTTCCTCACCTGCTGCAGGATTTCAAACCCTGGGACGATTGCCATCATCAGATCAAGCAACAGAATATCCGGTCGATGCTCCTCAATCTGTTCCATGGCTCGAAAGGAATCCTCCACGAGCACAAAGTGCTGAAACCCAGCATCTTCCAGATAGCCCTGCATTGCCTCCATGGTCGTCGGCTCTTCGTCGATTATCATGATCGTAGCCTGAGTCAGCGAAGTTGCCTCGCATCCCAATTCATTGGAAACGGGTTTCACCATACATAGCCCCTCGTAATTGGGCGACGGGAATGCGCCCTGATCTGTACGATCTGTTTCCATAACGTAAGGACTTTTATGCTTGCCAGACCGGCAGGTTAGCTCTCAGTCCAAGGTTGTTTTTAGGCAGCTTCACAAAACATTTTTCGGTTGTCCTAGATTGAAAATTAAAAAATGAAACTTGATCTCCTGTTGGAAGGCGCGAAGATTGAAATGGTTCTGGATGCCAGTCCGTTACGAGCCATTCCTGCCCAATTACTACCTTCAAGGTCTCAACCAGTGGTGTGACCGAGTTAGTGCCGTTTCTCTGTCTGACCAGTTTAACCCGTGATACCCAATTAACCCGTGATACCCAAGCTGGTGGAAGCCAGGGTTCTTTGGGGAAACCTAGGAAGTCTTCTCGTCTGACTTGGTGGCAAGACTAAGAATGAGGTGATCCATCCCGACCGGACGGGAGGAGTCAGCAGGGGGCATAGTAGTCCCAGGTGGGATGAAGGCCTGAACGATATGGAGTGGCGCATAGACAGTGGAACTCATGAGCGACAGGCTCTGAATATCAAAGTAGAGGTGGCTTTTCTAACAGAAGGAGGGGGGCGCCCCAAGGGTTATTAAGGAAGTGACCAAATTGCTTGCGGCGAACCGTGAGGCCAAAAGCCCATGTATCAGGCAACCAAGATTCTGAGGGACCGAAAGCTTAACCTGCCGAACCCCCGTAAACGGACCCTTAGGTACGGTTGTGTGATAGAAAAAGCGGGAGCCCCCTACCTATGTCGATACGTAATTTATGTTGATAGGCTCTTTCGTCTCCCGAAATCTGAATATTTCATTTTCTCCAACAGAACACCACCAAATTCAGGAGCCGGAAAATAATCTGCTAAAACATGACTAAATCCGCATCAAGAGTATTTCAACAAGATCCGACAAAGGATGCGTGATCCTCTCCTTTCGAGGGGGCTGTGACGTTGACCGATGACTTATGGGTTGCACAAGCTTTTCGACCAATCTGTGGCACGGGACTTTTGGTCTTCACATATCTTTCAATATTGAAGGTCGTCGCATGAAACACATACTCGACCCCTTCGGTTATCTGGTCTTTCTTTTTCCGCCCCGCCGGACCCTTTCGAATTGGGAGGGATCAATCTCGCCGCCGAACTCATTCTTCTCGATTCCCATCGAGATGGTATCGAACAAATTGTTGAAGCCTTTAAAGGTCGTACGGATACTGAGGCCATTCATCTCATTTCGCATGGGCACCAAGCATTGCCCCTTTTGGAGACGGGTCACCTCACGGTTGATTGAATACATAGGGAATATGGCGAATTTGATATTTATCATCGATGCCGTTGTGGACATGGGTCGTACCATCAAGCGGGAGGTCTATACATTTTCACTTGATAGTCGGGGATCGATATATACGGCTGATCCTATTGGTGTCGGCCTCTCCTCGACGTTCCCCTATGGATCCTCATGAAACGATTGACATTCCTCTTTTGGATAAGCCTGGGTCTGGTATCCCTTACCCTGAGTTTTCTGTTAATCAGTGACCTGATGGTCGGACTCATTCCGGACCAAGCCACCCCAATTTTGATCTATCGGCAAAAGTATGGCGAAGACCTGGCCATCCAATTCTCCACCCTGGCGCAGAAGGGGAAGAATCAATCCATTCAGCAGGCTTTGGATCACTTGCTCGAACGAAATGCGGATATTCAATCAGTAGCCTTGGTCTTGGAAAGTGGGGAGATTATGGCCATGGCCGGGCCCCATCATGCTCTCTGGCCCCAGCCATCTGGAGGCCATCCGACGCCTGATCATATTCAGATTCCTATTTTCAACGGGGATCTGCATTTGGGAACGTTACAACTCCGGTTTCATTCTTTGGCGACTGGACCCTGGGCCTATGTCCTTGATAATTCCTGGGTGCGATTCCTTGCCCTGCTCATGGTCTACGGGTTGCTGGGCTATTTACTATACTTAAAACGAAGGTTGTGTCAGCTCGATTCCAGTTCAGTGGTGCCTATGCGGGTACAAACTGCATTTGATGTGTTGGCAGAGGGCGTCGTGTTCCTGGATGGTGCTGACCGGATTGTTTTGGCCAATCGTGCCTTTAGTCTCATTGTCGATGTGGATCCTCACGAACTTTTAGGGAAAACCTTGGGTAGTTTTGAATGGGCCTCTCCGGACCCGGTCAACCCGCTGATCATATACCCGTGGACCACGGCGCGACAGAAAAAAAACTTGAATGTGGATGTGCCTCTGGTTTGGAAGAGGATGGGGAAAACCATGAAAAAATTTCGGGTCAATTGCATCCCCATTTTCGGTGAGTGCTCACACGTCCGAGGCATTTTGGTGTCATTCAATGATGTGACGGAATTGGAAGACACAATTCAGAAGTTGGAATTATCAAAAGCTGAACTGGAACTACTGGCTCACCGAGATCCCTTGACGGGTTGTTGCAACCGGCGAGCATTATTCGAGGCATTTGAAGAACTATGGGAGAGGGCTCAACATGATGGGACGGATTTGGTCTGTATTATGGCAGATATTGACCATTTCAAGTCGTATAATGATCGGTTCGGCCATGCAGTGGGGGATCAAGTGATTCAAATCGTGGCGAAAGGGTTATCAACATCCTTGCGTCCTTTGGATATTATTGGTCGGTATGGAGGAGAGGAGTTTTGTATTCTCCTGCCTGGGCAGACCTGTGTTGAAGGCATGTTGGTGGCCGAACGGTTACGCGAAAATATCGAACGTCTGGCAAGTCAGGCTATTCGCACGACGTCCGGCCAGAAAATTACGATGAGTTTTGGGGTGTCAGCCGCCATTTTAGGAGCTTCTGATCATTTGGAATTGGTATCCCAAGCCGACAAAGCCTTATATATAGCCAAAAAGAATGGGCGGAATCGGGTAGAACAGTGGAGGGTAGATGAAGCAGTTACCGGACTGAATCAACCTGAGAAATTGATCAGTTATTCCGTTTCCTAGTGGGCCAGGAAGAGAAATTTGCCGCCCAAACGGAAAAATATGGGGGACGGCTTGAATAGAAAACGGCAGACGCAATGGGACTCTGTTGTGGATGAATGTGTCGAGAAATTTAGACAGGTTGGAATTATTACTGAACCCTTGAGTGTTGCCGCATGCCTTTAGTGACGGCATCTTGGGGATGTAAGAAATGATGTGCTGAAAAGGAATAAGCTATTCGTCCGATGTCTTGTCTTTTTCCGGTTGAGCGTATTGAACGAAAATCCTTTTTATAAGAATTTTTCGGGTTGATGG
>JAGQKG010000092.1 GCA_020430245.1 Nitrospira sp. | reverse complement strand
GAACTCAAGGAAACGTCATGAGCGACACCATATCGGGTCTGCGTCGAAAGATCCGCGGAGCCGGAGATCTCCAATCCGTCGTTCGCACAATGAAGGCCTTGGCCGCCTCGAGCATTGGACAATATGAACAATCGGTGAACGCACTGGCCGACTATGCTCGCACGGTGGAACAGGGATTAAGCGTCTGTTTCCGGACAGACCCGCCCGTTGGCATAATGGGGGAACAGAAGGAGAAAACGCATCCAGGTCCCATTGGCGCAATCGTGTTCGGGTCAGACCAGGGACTAGTCGGCCAGTTCAATGAAGTGGTAGCCGATTTTGCGGTTAAGACCTTGGCCGCTCGGCCTGGTCACCACAGTCTATGGGCCGTCGGTGAGCGCATGCAGACGCGCCTGGCAGACACAGGACTGTCATTAAGAGGATTCTTTCCTGTCCCGAATTCCGTCAAGGCCATCACTCCACTTGTCGGAACTATTATCCTGGAAAGCGAAGCCGCGCATAGCCGGGAAACGATCCACGAACTCCACCTCTTTTACAACCGTCCCACGTCCAGAGCGAACTATACGCCGGTCAATCAGCGCCTGTTGCCGCTGGATGAAACATGGCAAAGGGAGCTGGCCATATTCCCGTGGCCGACCAGAAACCTGCCGGAGGTCATCGGTAATGAGGCGGCAACGCTGCGGACGCTCATTCATGAGTACCTCTTTATCTCCCTCTTCCGAGCCTGCGCCGAATCTCTGGCCAGCGAAAACGCCAGCCGGCTAACGGCCATGCAACGCGCCGAAAAAAACATCGACGAGTTGCTGAAGGACCTCAATCGGGATTTCCATCAGTTGCGCCAACGTGACATCGACGAAGAGTTATTTGACGTCATCTCCGGCTTTGAGGCACTGGCCAACAAACCAGCCGCCACGGAATGCCATGCAGGCGAATCACACATCGAACAATGAAGGAAGGGCAACCATGAACATTCAGACCAAAGGTTACCGCATAGCTGAAGGCACAACAGTCGATCTCAGCAAAAGGCCAACCAGGGTAAAGAATATCTATACCTCCAAAAAACAGTACAAGCAGGTTCTCAAACAACACATTGAAGAACTCAGCGACCTGCAACGACTCCTCTATGCGTCGAACCGTTATGCGTTGCTGTTAATTTTTCAGGCCATGGACGCTGCTGGCAAGGACAGTGCGATCCGGCACGTCATGTCCGGAGTGAATCCACAAGGTTGCCAGGTGTTCAGTTTCAAGCATCCCAGCGTAACGGAACTGGACCATGACTTTCTGTGGCGCACCTCGCAGTCTCTCCCCGAACGAGGCCGGATCGGGATTTTCAATCGTTCCTATTACGAGGAAGTCCTGATCGTGCGGGTACATCCGGAGATTCTGCTCGGTCAGGGGTTGCCGGACGAATTACTTGATGAAAAGACTCTTTGGCAAGATCGTTACCGTTCTATCGTAGACCTGGAGAACCATCTCTACCGCAATGGCACGCGAATCATAAAATTTTTTCTTCATCTTTCAGAAGAAGAGCAGCGAAAGCGATTCCTTCAACGCATTGATGAACCGGAAAAGAACTGGAAGTTCAGCCTGGCCGATATGAAGGAACGAAAGTATTGGAAAGAGTATATGCAGGCCTATGAGGCCTGTTTACATGCCACAAACACAGAGACCGCTCCCTGGTATGTCGTGCCTGCCGATGACAAAAAAAACGCCAGGCTCATCATTTCGCATGTGATCGTCGAAACATTGAAGAGTCTCAACATGAGTTACCCGACCATGACCAAGGCACGCCAGAAAGAATTGCAGACTATCCGTAAACGTCTGGCCAAGTAAGACCTGAATCTCGCGAGTAGGGAGGCCGATCGAGAGTCTTTGATTTTTCATGTCACACGACAAAAAGATTGGGGGAACATTGCACCGTTGAGAAGCTCCACGTCGTCAATCCAATAAATCTTCGCGTTGGGAGGAACGAAATACTGGAAGTGCCGGGTTTCGGCCCGGCAGCCGAGGTTTTGCCTGATGGGTCTCGAGGAGCGCAACCTTTGTTGTGTAGGCAAAAGGACCCAAAACCATTGACGCCCCGCCCGATCTTATCAGATTGAGCGGACACAATGCCTAGGAAGGCAGGCCAACTCGCTAGGCTCAGACAAGGCCCACCGATTGATTAGGGGCGTCCGACCATGGGTACGGCGGCAGGCGTCGGACAATGAGAGAAAGAGAGACGATAGGGCAATCCATATTACAAGGTAATCTGTACCGGCTTTACTCCAAGGCAGGAATACTTGGGAAATTATTGGGAATCGCTGTAGTAACGAAGCATCAAACATGCGTGTAAGACATAGGGAAGGTCACCGAACGGAACGCATCGGATGGCTCCGGGCAGCGGTCCTGGGGGCCAACGACGGGATCGTATCGACAGCCAGCCTGCTGCTCGGCGTCTCTGCGGCGAATGCGACTCACAGCGAGGTATTGATCGCAGGAGTCGCCGGTCTGGTCGCGGGAGCCATGTCGATGGCTGCCGGTGAGTATGTCTCCGTCCAGTCACAGGCCGATACCGAAAAGGCCGACCTTGCCCTTGAGCATACGGAACTCCTATCGGACCCGTCCGGTGAGCATAAGGAACTCGCGGCTCTTTACATTGAGCGAGGACTCGATCCCGCACTTGCGAAACAGGTCGCCGCGCAACTCATGGCTCATGACGCCATAGGCGCACATGCACGAGACGAACTCGGCCTTTCCGAACACCTCAGTGCCCGTCCGATTCAGGCCGCCATAGCATCGGCCGCAAGCTTCGCTGTCGGAGCCGCCCTGCCACTTGTGACCGCAACCATTATTCCGGTGGCCAATCTGATTCCCGTGGTTTCCGGAACCTCACTGGTGTTTCTCGCGGGGCTAGGAGGGTTAGCCGCTCAGGCGGGCGGTGCCTCAGTCATGACGGGAGCCCTGCGCGTCACTTTTTGGGGTGCATTGGCCATGGGACTGACCGCAGGAGTCGGAACGCTCTTTGGGGCAACGTGGTAAATGAGATCAAGCAACACCAAAACTGACGCTAAGCGTTTTCCTGATTCCATGACACCAAACAAAAGCCGTCTTCGAGAAATTCGCCGGATCCTGTGGTGGATCCTCGCGTTGAATCTGACTGTCGCCGGGGCAAAGTGGGGCTATGGGGTGGTGACGCATTCATTGGGGATGCAGGCCGATGGCCTTCATTCATCCTTCGATGGGCTCTCAAATCTGATTGGTCTGATCGGGCTCTGGCTGACCGCCCCTCCTCCCGATGCCAATCATCCCTATGGTCATAAAAAGTTTGAAGCCTTGACAGCCGGCTCCATCGGAAGCTTCCTGGTCATGACCTGCCTCTATCTTCTTTGGAAAGCCTATCAGTCATGGACCTTGAATGTGCACCCTCAGGTGACCGGTATTAGTTTCTTCATCATGATCGGAACCATGGGGGTCAATATCTTCGTAACTCGATGGGAACGACGGAAAGGGACCGAACTTAAAAGCGATATCCTCACAGCCGACTCCTATCACACAGCCAGTGATGTCCTGACATCATGTTCCGTCCTGGCAGGCCTATTGGCCGTGAAAGCCGGCTATGCCTTCGTCGATCCTTTGGTGGCGGTCCTGATTGCCGGAGTGATCGCCTGGACGGCGTTCATCGTGCTCAAGGACGTCCTATCTTCGTTAACCGACGCGGTTCGATTGGATCCAGGGGAGGTTCACACGGCCGTGATGTCGATAACCGGGGTGTTGCATTGTCACGATATCAGAACACGCGGACTGAACCATCATGTCTTCATGGATCTCTCCGTTCACGTTGATCCAACCCTATCAGTCGAACAAGCCCATGCGCTCGCGACCAGGATTGAAGAACATCTCATTGATCATTTTGAATCGCTGGAAGACGTGGTTGTCCACATCGAACCGGAAGGGCACTAGATCTTCATTGAGGAGGTTAATATACGCACTTCATACAGCATGAATGGGCAAGGAAACGATAAAGGTCGTCCCCTGCCCTGGCACACTTGTCACACGAATGTCACCTTGATGTTCCTGGAGAATGCCATGAACCACGGTGAGCCCTAAGCCGGTCCCCTCCCCCACGGCCTTGGTAGAAAAAAACGGATCAAAAATCTTGGCGAGTTGCTCCTGAGGAATCCCACTCCCGGTATCTTGCACAGTGACTTCAACCGTGTCATCGGTCGGGTGAAGAGCCAAGCTCAGAGTGCCTCCATCGCCCATCGCCTGGCAGGCATTCAAAATGAGATTTAAAAAGACCTGATTCATGTGATCGGGGTCCGCCCATACCTTTGGCAAGTGGGGACTAACGGTTTTAATCACCTGAATATGTTGCTTGCCAAATCTCTCCTGCAGCACATCTAGGACGTCGACCATGATGGCCTCTAAATTGACGCCCTGACGTTCTGCGGGACGTTTTCTGGCAAAGCTTAACAGTTGATTCATAATTTTGGTGATGCGTTCCACCTGAGTCACAATGGTTTCCAAGCCCCGCCTGGTAGGCTCATCCGGAGCTTTACGCATTAACAATTCCGCTCTCCCCAAGATCACATTCATCGGTGTGCCAATTTCATGGGCCATGCCTGATGCCAACGTGCCCAACTCAGCCAATCGTTCCGTTTTTCGAAGTTGATCCTCCAGGGCACGTTGTTGGGTAATATCCACCACGTACCCTTCAATGCCGACAAGCTCGCCTGTTTCTGAAAAGATCCCACAGCCTTGTTCCCACACCCATTTGACGGTTCCCTCCACCGTTCGAATCCGATAGCTGGACTGAAACGACTTACGGTCCTTGAGCGCTTCCTGCACGTCCCGCCACACCCGTTCGCGGTCTTCTTGAAGCATCACATCCCGGCCATACGACACTTCCCGAGATTCGACAAATTTATCGTGTGGATATCCCGTCAGACTTTGACAACTCGGGCTGACGAAATCCATGGTCCAATCTCGATCATTTTCACACCGATAGACCATGCCCGGCAGATTCTTAAGAAGGGTCGATAAGGTCCGTTGCGCCTCCTGTAATTCCTGCTCGGTCGCAACCCGTTCCGTCAAATCAATGATAATCGCGAGGAAGACCCGACGACCCTCTTCCTGTAAAAATTGAAGATGGACTTCGACCGGATAGGTCGTTCGATCTTTTCTCCGATGAGATGTCCGAAAATCCACTTGTTCCCGTTGACCCGTCCGAAGCAGCGCCAACAACTCAAGAAATTGATTATTCGGAAGATCTAGTTTCAAATCCAGCGGCGTCATAGCGCACAATTCTTCCATCGTGTACCCGATATTTTCCCTCGCCCCTTTGTTGACTTGAGTAAATCGCAGAGTCGTGGCATCAAACACATAGATCTCATTGACAGATTCCTCAAGAATCCTCCCCAAATAGCACAACCGCTCTTCGTTTTGCTTTCGTTGGGAAATATCCCGAAGAATCACTGTTAACCATCGCTTTCCCGATCGTTCGATTTGAGAAATCGAGGCTTCCAACGGAAAGGTCTGGCCATTCCCTCGCAGTCCGGTAATTTCCATGTTGGCCCCCATCCGTCGTGAAGTTGCTCCGGTCTCGGCAAATCGGCGGATGTGTTCTCGATGGGCAGACCGCAGAGGGATTGGAACAAATCGGTCGAGGGTGTTTCCCAGTGCCTCTTGAGCCGAACACTGAAAAATTTCCTCAGCGGCCGCATTAAAGATGACAATCCGTTGATCGTCATCGATGATGATAATGGCATCCATGGCCGAATGGATGATGCCTGCCAGTTGCTGTTCAATCGCCTCTAACCCGTCCTTGGTTTCCTGATGCATCGCCTGGACGGCTCGCAGCTCTGCCAATTCCTGACGGAGCATATACTTCCTGATGAAGGTCTGGGGGTCGTGGCTCGTGACTCATCGATTGACCGGAAAGGTGATGCTGACAGACAAGAGACTACGATTCAACGAATGAATGAGACAGGGACGAATGAACCATCTCTCGCAAGGTTGAACCCGGACAAAGAGGAAGACCTCCGGGAGCGGAATGGGGAAGCGCACCATGATTCAGCGCGATCATTCTGACTCTTGGAGCCTTCATACGACTTCCTCCATTTCAGCCAGCTTGCGATATAACGTCTTTCGATCAATGCCGAGCACATGCGCCGTTTGATATTTATTCCCACCCATTTTTTCCAGCACCCGCCGGATGTACGACTTTTCTAATTGCTCAAGAGGAAGTAACCGCTCCGCGGCATCACCGATAAGTTGTCCATCTCCTTGAATGTTCCGAATATTGGAGGGAAGATCATCCAAACAAATTTTTTTCCCTTGCGTCAGGGTCGCCGCACGCTCGAGGATATTTTCTAACTCTCTCACATTTCCCGGCCACTGATAATCCATGAGCCGGGCCATGGCCGGTTCTTCGACACTTTCAATGTGTTTTTGCTGCGCAGTGACACTTTTTTGAAGCAACCCCTGAACCAGGATTGGCACATCCTCTTTCCGATCCCGGAGAGGAGGTAAGTGCAGTTCAATCACATTCAGACGATAATACAAATCCTCCCGAAACCGTTTGGCCTTGACCTCCTCACCTAATTGCACATTCGTGGCGACCACCAACCGGACATTGATCGACGTCGATCGGGTGGCCCCTACTCGCCGAATTTCCCGCTCTTGCACAGCACGAAGCAACTTGGCTTGAAGCATCATGGGCATTTCACTAATTTCATCCAGAAACAACGTGCCATCGTGAGCTTCTTCAAACAAACCGGGTTTATCCGACTTCGCATCCGTAAAGGCGCCGCGCACATGGCCAAAGAGTTCGCTTTCCAACAACAGCTCGGGAATGGCCGCACAGTTCACCGGAACAAAAGGAGCGGCCTTACGTTGGCTATTAAAATGAATGGCTTTGGCCACAAGTTCTTTTCCCGTCCCACTTTCTCCCGTGATTAAAATATTCGTCTGTGAATCAGCCACTCGCCGGATCAGATCAAAAATTTCTTTCATCGGCTTACTTTTCCCGAGAATCTGGTCAAACGAAAATTCCCGGCTGACCTGTTGCCGTAATTGCTTGACTTCCTGGCGAAGAAGCGCCTCTCGCATGGCTTTCGCCACCGTCACCGATAACTCATTGCTCTTGATGGGTTTGGTAAGATAGTCAAACGCGCCTTGCTTCATCGCATCAACGGCCGACTCAACGGTGCCAAATGCCGTCATCATGATGAGATTGGATTCCGGATGCTTTCGCAGGACATGATCCAACAATCCCAGCCCGTCCATTCCTTTCATGCGTAAATCCGTTAAAACCACCGGAAACTTCTCCGTTTCCATCTGGTTGAGGGCGTCGTGACCATCTGAAGCCACCATGACTCGATACTGCTCTTCTTCCAGAATATCCCGTAGTAATTGTCGCATTTCCGGTTCGTCATCGACGACCAAGACAGCTGGAGAATCGTTATTCATTGTCATATTCCTTATTAAATTCGGTGTAACCTGAGACCACGATGCACCAATGATAACGGCCTCAGCTCACCCTGATTAAGATCCAGTTCCCGGCGTTGACTCCCCATCTACTGCTTCCGAATTATCGACCGGAGGCTGCCATAACAATTCATCATCTGTGGCCTTTTTCATCAATCATAAATTTCCTTACTGTAGCAATTTGCGTCACTTGATCAAAAGCAACTCATTCTCCTTGGCCACAGTTAAGAATCAGAGGTCCATCACCTGACTTCTTGGAAGATATCGTAAGTATTAAGGAGAACCCTAAACAGGTGGTTATTTCGTTACCGCAATTCCCTACTCGCGTCATCGGACTGCTGCGTAGAATTTCAGAGAACTGCACACACCTTAAGAGATTTCGTATTTTTCAATGGCATTTCTCTTGCTGTTTTTTGACAGATATGACACGGAGAACAATTTTGAAAAGGAGATCCCATGAGAATTGTCGTTCCAATTGATGGTTCATCCTATTCCACCTTTTCTGTTCATGCTCTTGCACATTTTACGCCGCCTGAAGAATTGACGATGGTTCATGCTCTCCACCTTCCCGATTTCAACTACCCGATGATTACGCCCGACCTCAGAACCGAGGCCCAGGAAGGAATCAAAGCCCAATTGCAAAAAGAAGGGGAGAGAATTCTCGATGAGGCACAGAAACACCTGCCTCCCGATTTCTCCCATGTGCAGCGAGTCCATCAAATCGGTCATCCGGTCGACGTGATTCTGGAAACCGCACGATCCGCACAATCCCACCTGATCATGTTGGGGGCCAGGGGTCTTGGCTCAGTCAAAGAACTGATTCTGGGAAGCGTGTCTCATCGGGTCCTGATGCATGCACCGTGTTCGACCATGATTGTCAAAACCTCCCTGACCCAGTTAAAAAAGATTCTTCTCCCTATTGAGGGGCAAGAAGACGCGGAAGTGGCATTACGGTTTTTGGCTCTCCAACCTTTCCGACAACCGGTAGAAGTCGAAGTGTTTGCGGTCTGGCCGCAACCCCGACTATCCTGGCCAACCACAGTTGGACAATCGGACATACTGGAAGCTCAAGCCATTGAAGAGGCCCAGGAACGCATGAAAGCCATAACCGACCGGCTCACCCGGATGAACTTCGCCTGCCAAGCGCATGTCGGGATGGGCGATCCCGCCTATGCCATCCTCGAACAAAGCCACGCTTCCCAATCCGATCTGATCATGATGGGTACGCATGGTCGAGGAGGCTTTTCACGGTTTTTGATGGGAAGCGTTTCACATTCCGTGTTACACCAGACACCTCGCCCGGTCCTGCTTGTCCGGTAGGCTGTAAAACACGCGAAGACGAGACGTCTTTCTCCGGTTGATGATATCTGCTACAGGCCTGGTTGCTTTGAATGAGGCGCTTTGCCACGAAGAATGGAGGACAACGGGTTTTCCGAATTTTTTTCCTCTAATTTTAGGCCCCTCTCCGTTTAAATTGTTGGCACATCCATTGCTCTATATCAGACTGAAGAATGATCAATATTTTCTCTCTAGGATAAGAAGGAGGATATGAGATGAGTGCCATTACACGTTGGGATCCGTTTCGAGAATTGGATGAGTTACAGGGTCGGCTTTCGACCTTGTTCGGTCGAGCACCGATCAGAAAAGAGGGGGAACGGCAAGAAGCATTGCGCGTCGCCGAATGGGCTCCTTTAGTAGACATCACCGAAGACTCAAAGGAATACCTGGTGAAGGCCGAGCTTCCCGAAGTGAAAAAGGATGAAATAAAAATCGGTGTGCAAAACGATGTGCTAGTCATTTCCGGTGAACGAAAGTATGAGAAGGAAGAGAAGGACAAAAAGTACCATCGGATTGAGCGAGCCTATGGAAGCTTTTCACGGAGTTTCACCATCCCCGAAGATGCGGACCCCGAGAAAGTCTCGGCGGAATTCAAGGAGGGTGTGTTGCACGTCCATTTACCGAAAAGCGACCGGGCAAAACCGAAAAGTATTGCCGTGAAGGTTTCATGAGTGAGGGGGTTTCCCTTCTGAATTGGAAGGGGGACCTCTGTGCACTGTCATTACACAACGATCATTGGCAGGAAGTCGAATGAGAAAAGTCGCTCTATCAAGGTAAGGGGGATCATTCACACATGCACAACCTTCGAGCATGCCTATTTCGTAGAATTTGGCTTCTGTCCATTGGCTTCGTTCTCGTAGGGGGTATGTCCCCGACAAGCGCGCAACCCCTACAAGAAGTGAAAGTGACCATAGAAGGATACACGTTTCAAACCACCCAGATGCCTCTTCAACTGGACACCGAGACGGTTATCTACATCACAAACAAGGATACGGTACGTCATGACTTTGGATCAGACATGTTTGTGAATACTCTGACCCACGTCGAGAGTAAAGGAGTCGTGACCTATGGAAAGGGTGTGGAAGGCGTCTATATTGAGCCTGGGCAGGAAGCATCAATCCGGTTAATGCTGAACCACTCTGGTCGATTCCAATTTCAATGTTCAATCCATAAGGAGATGAAAGGGGAAATTCTCCTCCTGACCGTGGACGCCGTGTAATCGGGACGTTTTGAATTCCGAATGGGTTGTCGTCGGACGCCCGAGCCATTAAAATTTCTGAGGAGCCCGATCCTACTTTCACTCAAAGGCGAAAGGCCAATGCCGTTATGGTCAAGATCGTAACCCATGTCCTGCTTCCCACCGACTTTTCACCAAGCTCCGCTCCCGCCTTTCGCTATGCGGTGCAATGGGCCAAAGTATTTGAAGCGCAATTGACCATTCTGCATGTCCATTCGTTAATGCCAGGGCTGGATATCGACGCCGGCGTCGCCCAACAATTCCTGGATGAACAGCGCAAGGTAGCACGGGACGAGTTGGAAGCACTCTTGACCGAGGCTCGTCAACAAGTGCCCAAGGCCACAATGGAACTGCTGGCCGGTCTCCCGTCTGAATGCATCTGCGAGGTAGCCCGAGAGAAAAAATGTGACCTGATTATGATGGGAACCCACGGGTGGACCGGATTCAATCGTGTGTTATTCGGGAGCGTGGCGGAACGGGTGATTCAACGAGCCCCATGCCCTGTCCTGTCTATTCCTCACCGGGAATCAGCCGATATTTCGGCGATGCATCCCTTGCAAATCCTCCCGCGACAAGTCGTCCTGCCTTTGGAATTCTCCGATTGCTCGATGGATGCCTATGAATACGCCGTCCAAATTGCCAAATGGTTTGATGTGCCGCTGACCCTGGTTCATGCCATTGAACCGTTGTCCTACAGTTTGGACTTTACCCTGACTCATCCGCTTCAAGAAAAAACCAACCGGGATAAGATTGAAAAGCGATTGGCTGACCTTACCGCCGTCCTGTCCGAACAAGGTCTATCCGCCCGATATGAGTTACTCGATAAACCAACCGTTGATAGCATTCTTGAGATCAGCGCCATCCAGCAGGCCGATCTGATTGTCATGGGAAGCCATGGTCGAAAAGGACTGACCCGTATGATCCTGGGGAGCACAGCCTATAAGGTACTCGAACAAAGCCCCTACCCTGTCCTCACAGTTAAAAGTCCAAAATTCGAGGGAGGACATCATCCGTCACTTGAAACTGAACAGACCCCATCCTCCCCAGTGTGAACCTAGAACCAGTGACGATGGAAGACGATCGCTCCCACCACCCAGTCGAAACACAAAAGGGCCTTCAACATCTGTTAGCCCGCTTGGAGCATCAATCGCTCCTACCAGATTTCCAGATACAGCGCCAGCTGGCCTTAAGCCACGCCCTTCAGCCCTATTTACATCCACTTATGGTTCCGCCTTTGGTTCCCTTACCGGAAGAAGAGGAGTTGGCCAGATGGTTCATCTATGCGGATTATTTGCCCACTGATGGCCATATTTCTCTCATCGAGCAGGTGAGAGACCTGGTAACAGAACATGTTCCGCAAGAAGAACGAGTCTGGCTGGATTCCTTGCGACATTCCTACATGGATTTGCTCGAGGTGCAAGGTATAGCTCAGGGGGATCAGGATACGCAGACCCGGCTGCAATCGTTGGGAGACAAACAGATATTTGATGTTCTCCCCCACGCGAAACCGGTTTCATATAAAGTTGGACAGGTCCTGCTCACCCGGCTCCTTCGAGGAATGGCGGACATATGCCTGCCTGGTCCCCCTCTCATTCTTTCCTCCACCATGGGGAAAGCCGTCTTTGAATTGACCAATGAGATGCGACGGGAAATCGAGATTGGTACGGGCAATTTTGCCCTGTCAGAATGGACAGAATTCGCCAAGAGGTTCGGGTATATGATGATGTGGAGTGTCGCCAAAGTGCGACGAGGAGCCTGGACGGTCGTGGACTCACAAATCAACTATCAGAATACCCGAGGGGAAACCTTTCTCTATGCCGTCGCCCTGTATGACCACCATGATTTCCGTGCCTTAGCGAACGGACTTCGTGAATTTGATCAGTTCACTTCCCCGCAAGAGAACGTCCGCAAGACTGGATCATCCGTTTCACAAACCGATACCTTAACGTGGGTATGGGTCCCGCCACAGGACCCATCCGGTGCCACAGAATACCCCCTCGCCCGTCTAACCTTGACCCCCACACAATTATTTGTCGAAACCGATTCTGCAAACAGGCTGGATACCGTCAAGCATCAACTGGCCGCAACCTTTGGCTTCTCACTGCATTTCCTCGGTGAAACCACTTCCCCCCCTCAACATAGAACCCCTGAGGTCGATCTTTTATCAGACAGCTATATCGCTACCCCCACCATCGTCTCCCAAGAAGAAGAGCAACAGATCCTCGCATCATTACTTGCCACCGTGTATTTGGACTGGGCAGAAACGCCTTCCCCCCTTCTGAAAGGGCAAAGCCCCAGGCATTTCTGCGCGGCGCAAGGAAACACAAAAGAGGTTGCAGCCATCATTGATCAAATGGAACAACATGATCTGGGTCGGCAACGTACAGGCCAATCCGCTTACGATTACAACATTCTGCGGGGGCACATTGGGCTGTAAGTTAAAGGGAGTGCTGAAAAAGGCCGCCAGCGGCGTCCTCGCCACTTGGTCGTGCTCACGGACTTCTCCGTACGCTCCGCTCACCCAAGCGGCTGCGGCCTTCCCTGCGAGAAGCCTCAGGACAGGACTGGACGGACATTTTTGAACACTCCACAATGGTTTTCTGATGAGCCCCAGTGACGAATAGGCTGAGGAAACGGCCATTTTTTTAACCATTCAACTGTAAGTTACAAAGCACTCATGGCTCATGACTTTTTTGAACCGCCTCCACCAGGACTTTTATCCCGCCAGGATTTTTCTCATCTAATTCGTGTTCTCCAGAATCTTGGCTATCGGATCCTTGGGCCGGTCCTCTCCAACGGCGCGATTAAATGGAACGAGATTACTCGGGCAGAAGACCTCCCGATCGGATGGAAGGACCAGCAAGGTCCAGGAAGCTATCGACTGGAACCAGACTCCAGCCCCTGGTATTTCAATATCGTTCACGGCCCACAATCTCTCAAGCCACTGGTGTTTACGCCGCGAGAAACCCTGTTAGTCCTGGACCGCAACGGAAAAACGTTTTCTGCCAAAGAGGCGGTTCCTGAGATCCCTCGAACCGCCGTACTGGGAGTGAGGGCATGCGATCTTGCGGGACTCGGCATTCAAGATCGGATTTTTCTGAACGGTTCCTATCCTGATCCCTACTACCAACAGCGACGGAACAACCTCCTCCTCATCGCCGTCAACTGCACAAGGGCGCTGGAGACGTGCTTTTGCGCATCAATGGGTACGGGGCCACAAGCTCAAGGAGGGTACGATCTCAGCCTGACCGAGGCCGATCAAGACTTTGTGATTCGAGCCGGAAGTGCCGTTGGGCTGGAAGTTTTGGAACAACTGTCTTGCGCTGTGGCGTCTGAAGACCGGATTCTGCAGGAGGAGGAACAGATAGCCGCCTGCGCAGCCAGCCAAACGAGGACCATTCCGCATGCTGCGTTACCTCATGGCTTATACGAAGCTCACGATCACCCCAGATGGGACGAGGTCGCCGCACGATGCCTGGCCTGCACCAACTGTACGATGGTTTGCCCCACCTGTTTTTGTCATGGCGTGGAAGAAACTCCAACTCTGGACCACCAACAATCGGAACATGCTCGGGTCTGGGATTCGTGTTTCACGTCCGATCACGGCTACATCCACGGAAAAAATTTTCGTCCTACCACTAAGGACCGCTATCGCATGTGGCTGACTCACAAATTAGGGTCATGGATCGACCAATTCGGCATGTCGGGATGCGTCGGTTGTGGACGCTGCATCACCTGGTGTCCGGTCGGCATCGATCTCACC
>JAGQKG010000091.1 GCA_020430245.1 Nitrospira sp. | reverse complement strand
AGGCTACTTGCTCTGGTAAAGGACGAACATGTCGTCAAGGAGGCCAGGCAAGGAGAGACGGTGGAGTGTATCTTGGATACCACGCCCTTTTATCCAGAAGGGGGAGGACAGGTCGGGGACCAGGGAATGTTGGTGGGGCCGTCGGCAAGAATTGTCGTTCAGGATACCACAAAGCTGGCGAAGGGGTGGTTGCTCCACAAGGGCCAGGTCATCGAAGGATCTGTCCACGTCGGCGATGTTCTTATGGCAACGGTACAGGGTTATTTAAGGCAGAGTGCGGCACGAAACCATACGGGGACTCATCTTCTTCATGCCGCATTGCGGGAAATTTTAGGTCCCCATGTGAAGCAACATGGATCTTTGGTGGCCCCAAATCGATTGCGGTTTGATTTTTCGCATTTTAAAGGATTGACCACTAGAAATATTGAAGAAATCGAAGGACTGGTTAACGAACAAATCCGTGAAAATCTTCCTGTTAAGGTTCAAGAAATGGGAATTCAGGATGCTCTGAGTCGAGGAGCGCTGGCTTTTTTTGGTGATAAGTATGGTGAACAGGTTCGGGTCGTAGAAATGGGTTCGTTTAGCCAGGAATTGTGCGGCGGAACACATTGTGCTCGAACCGGAGATGTCGGTCTGTTTCGTATCGTGTCCGAAGGAGGAATCGCGGCAGGTGTCCGGCGTATTGAGGCACTTACCGGCGAGGGGGCCGTGGCTCAAACTCAGCATCAGGAGGCCGAATGGAGAGAATTGGCCGCTGTGTTGAAAGCCAGCCCCAATGAAGTCGTTGAAAAAGCCAAGAAAATTGTTGGAACCCTCCGTGATACCGAACGCGAATTAGAGCGTACGAAACAAAAATTGCTTGATCAGCAAGGTGCTGGTCAGGAAGGGTCGATTCGGGACATAGGCGGGATGCCGATACTTATCCAGCGGATCGATGGATTGACTATCCAAGAATTGCGAACCTTCTCTGATAAGCTCCGCCACAAAGTGCCTTCCGGTCTTTTAGTTTTGGGGTCGGCCAAGGAAGGAAAGGTTTCGTTGTTGGTCCTTGTGGCCAAAGAACAGTCTCACAGACTACCGGCGGGAAAAGTGGCTCAACATGTGGCGCAACTTGTTGGGGGATCTGGAGGCGGCCGCCCGGATATGGCTCAGGCTGGTGGTAATCAACCAGAACAGTTGGATGAGGCATTGCAGAGCGTATATGACTATGTTGCTTCACACATAGTAGGTGCATTGAAGGAGGAGTAAATTCCTTCAGCACGATGATGCGGTTGAATTATCTCTACACATATACCGGAGGGGAGTAGGAAAGGGGACGTTGTGGCGTGATCCTTGTTCGGCGGAGCGTAGTAAGTCTCTTATCGGGTATGGTTCTGGTCATGGGTGGTTTTGTGTGGATGAATCAACCCATTGGTGAATCAACTCAGCCGGTTCTCGTCGAAATCCCACCCGGGACTCCTTTTACGCAGGTTTCCCACATTCTCGGTCAACATCACCTTATTGAATCTGAATGGTTTTTTACTCTGTTGGGGCGAGTGCAGCGGGTCGATCGAAATATCATTCCAGGCGAGTATGAACTGGATGCGGGAATGCGACCCACCGAATTACTGAACAAGCTTGTGAAAGGTGAAGTCTATCAATATGCCATCACGATTCCTGAAGGCTATACGGTTGTACAAATTGCAGATATCCTTGATCAAAAACGTCTTGCCCTCAAACAGGATATTTTTCGATTAAGTCATGATCCCGTATTTATTCAGAGTCTCAATGTTCAGGCACCCACGTTAGAGGGTTATCTCTTTCCCGATACCTACCATTTTTCCCGGTTTACTCCACCAGAATCCATCATTCGAACATTTGTTAACCGTTTTCATAAAGTGATCACTCCAGAGCTTAAAGACCGGTCTGCGGTCATGGGCATGACCCTACAAGAGGTATTGACTTTAGCCTCTGTGGTGGAAAAGGAAACGGGGCTGGCAGCCGAACGACCATTGGTCTCCGGGGTATTTCATAACCGTCTTCGACAGGGTATACCTTTACAGAGCGACCCCACCGTCATTTACGCCCTCGAATCATTTGATGGAAATATTCGGAAGGCCGATCTGTCGATAGAAAGCCCCTATAACACCTACAAGGTACGCGGGCTTCCTCCTGGACCCATTGCCAACCCTGGTTTGGCCGCAATTCATGCTGCGCTCTATCCTACGCCAACCGATTTTGTGTATTTTGTGGCACGGAACGACGGGAGTCATCAATTTTCCGTGACATTAGCGGACCATAATAAGGCGGTAGATTTCTATCAACGACGATCGATGAGTAAACGTGCTTCGTAAATGACTGTGTATTATTCACTATGAGTGTTCATGAAACATTAAGCCGATTGGGGTTAGACCTTCCGGCAGCTCCCTCTCCTGTCGGGTCATATGTCCCGGCTCGTCAAGCAGGAGACTTAATCTTTGTGAGCGGGGTGCTGCCGTTCCGTAATGGAATAATTGCCCAACCTGGAAAACTAGGGCGGGAATTGACGGTCGAGGAAGGGGCTGCCGCTGCTCAATTAGCCATGCTCAATGGGTTGGCCATACTCCAGGAGATGATGGGAGATTTCACGCGTCTCAAACAAGTCGTTCGTCTGACGGGGCATGTAGCGTCTGCCGAAGGATTTGTGGATCAGCCTGCGGTGATAAACGGGGCTTCTGATTTGTTGGTCCAGCTATTTGGAGATTCCGGGCGTCATGCCAGATTAGCACTTGGGGCGTTCGAATTACCTCTGCATGCTCCGATTGAACTTGAATTGATTGTTCAAATGTCTCCCTCTTAAACCGGTTCTTGCACCGTAATCATCCTTTCAGTGGGTGTAACGCCACTTCTGCTTTTTGTAAGTATTCACTCCTCTTGATCCTGTATCCACTTCATAAAAATAGTGCAGGATACCCCTCAGCTTGCTGAGGGGAGGAATGCGCAATTGTAATTAGACAACACATTTTAAAAGATGCCCCCAGCTTGCTGGGGGGAGCTTCACTTGAGATTTCAGGCGTTGCTATGGCTCGATATCTGATTATGTTCCAGCGATGCTTCCCTTAATTTATGCTTTTTCAAATCGGAAGGTTCCTATTGAAATACCAGGAGATCATTTATTTGTGGTGTGGGACTTTTTTTCACCCATTGGACTTTTAAGGGCATTGGATAAACGGAGAATTTTCCTGAAATTCTATGAAATGGCTTTGGATGTCCATCTTTCTATCTGTGCAGTTCTTCTAAATTGACGCATGAAAAGATCGCTTGATATAGTCTGTCGGGATACCCGCTCTGACTTGGTTCCATCCCCTGTGTTGGCAGCCACGAAGTTGGATTGGCTCCTCTTCCGGTTTAATTTTATGAAGAAGTCCATTGTTCATACCTAATTCATTTTTAGAATCAATAAGCAAGGTCTGTTACCTATGAAACGAGTTCGAAGTCTCATGAGCGTTGCCTTGGGTTTGTTTCTTTTTTCATCCATGGTTCATGCCGAAATGTTCCCTTCGGATGGTCCTCCGGGCACGACAGTGACAATTAGCGGGGAAGGGTTTGGTGAATTCCAAAATACTCAGGTTAATCGAGTGGAATTTCAAGGTGTCTCGGCGCTCATTCAATCCTGGGAACCTGATTTCATTCTGGTCAAAGTTCCTTTGCAGGCTCGTTCCGGCTCGGTGATGGTAATTAACGGGTCGGCCGAGAGAGAAGCCGGAGTTTTTTCCGTTACCAATGCCCGTATTGCCAGCTTGAATCCTTCGCAAGCCGAAGCGGGTTCATTGCTTACGATTGTTGGTGAACATTTCGGCAATACTGCCGGGTCTCGTGATCCCAATACTATGTTTGGGGTCAATCAAGTGATCATCAATGGGATTCGTGCGGAGGTGCGACGCTGGCGTCCTACCAAAATTGAAGTCCTCATTCCGGCCAATGCTAAGACCGGGGATGTTGAGGTGCGATTGGCATCAAGCGACCCATTGCCGGATGGATCCTGTTGTGCTCCTGTCGAGTATGCGGTTAGTAATGCCGTCCCTCTGACGGTGATTCCCTCTATTGCCTTTGATCCTACTGAAGGCCCAATCGGGAGTAAGGTCGTTCTGTCGGGGCAGGGCTTTGGAGAAAGCCGCCCTGAAGATGGACGAATATTTTTTGGGGGAAAGCCGGCGATCATTGCGCAATGGTCTGATCGAACCATCGTGGCCCATGTGCCGTTAAATGCCCAATCAGGCTCCCTGATGCTTCACCGAGAAGGAAAGGATCGAGAGATTGGGACATTTACCGTATTGACTAGTCAGGTATCAGGAATGATTCCCCTTCAAGGACCAATTGGGACTCTCGTGACGATTAAGGGGAAAAATTTTGGGGTGTATTCAGAAGCTGGCGGCACTGCTTATGCCTTTGATTTTCTTTCCGGGGGCAACGGGGTTGAGATTGGGGGAGTGCCGGCTGTCATTCACCGTTGGCTTGATGAGCAAATCGATGTCTGGGTGCCTTTCAGCGCAAAAAGCGGACCGGTGATTGTGAAACGTGGAGGCGCTACTCCTCAAATTGATGGCACCTGTTGCGAACAACAGGAGATTGTGACGCTAAAAGCCGGAGATTTTTCTGTGGTCCAGCCGGAGATTCACTCCTATTCCCCAAAAGAAGCTGGTTTGGATGAAGTGGTGACAATTTCCGGTACAGGATTTGGTGAATTTCTAAAAATCTCCGAGGCCACTCGTTTATCTCTTAATCAGGAGGCTCATGACTGGCAAAACTACAGATTAGGGCAGGATGTGTCTCGCAGTGAGGTACTGGTGAATGGTATTGCCACTCATGTCGAATCATGGACCGATAAAGAAATTAGGATCCGGGTCCCTCGCCGACCGGCCTTTGGTTTTGGAAATCCCGAAGGTTTTGACTCCGATCTCACCAAAGGGGAACTGATTTTGAAACGAGGATCATGGGATATGCTCGATACCGGCGAATGTTGTACGCCTAAAAAGTATATTACGGTCGTGGGGGGACCATTTACGATTTTACAGAGAGGCCTTCCTGACAAAGATTATTGGAACGAAAAAGGTCGAGCACAGTAATGAATTCTGGCACAACTTGGAACCATGATGTTATGAAGAACTGCCATGTGTGGACTCGGATGGTGAAAGGTCTGTGTGTGTTGGGAGTTGTTGCTGGTATAAGCTTATTTGTGAACCCTCAGCTAACCTTTCCTCAACTTGCTCCGTCTACTCTTTCCATTCAAACCAGTCCTACCAAGGTGACGTTTCTTGGTGTGCATTTTCTAAACACCCGGAAGGGATGGATCGTTGGAGCAGGTGGGACGATTCTCCATACCGACGACGGAGGAGCCACATGGAATTCGAGCCCCCGCCGTACCAACGCCTTATTGACTGAGGTGACCTTTGCGGATGCACTGCATGGATGGATTGTTGGGCAAAACGGAACGGTGTTGCATACTGTCGACGGTGGAAAACAGTGGGTTCCGCAGGAGAGCGGAACAAATGGAACGCTCTATTCGGCTGATTTTCTTACAAAAGATCATGGGTGGCTGGTTGGTTCCCGTGGGGTCATTTTACATACGGAAGACGGGGGGAAGAGTTGGGCTGATCAAGTCAGTGGGACGACAGCAGATCTCTTTGGCGTTCATTTTCTGAATGAAAAACGTGGCTGGGCGGTTGGTGCCCTTGGTGTCATCCTGGCAACTACTGACGGGGGAAAGAGTTGGAGTCTCCAGACCACGAATAATCCAGCCACATTTTTTGATATTGTGTTTACGGATCATGTGTCTGGATGGGCTATTGGGACGCAAGGAACTATTTTCCAGACGCTGAATGGAGGAGAAGTATGGGTTGATCACACTCGACCCTGTGGAAGTCCATGCATTAAACCCGCTGACTTGGTGAATATTCTGTTTTTAAATTCAGTGGTTGGTCGAATTGTTGGCGAGCGTGGAACGATTTTGGAGACCCATGACGCTGGGTTTACGTGGCAGGAAATTGAACCCCTAATCTCTGAAACCCTATACGACCAATCCTTCCTTGATCTTTCTAATGGGTTTGCCGTGGGAGACCACGGGACGATTATTCATTTAAATTCTTCGCCATCTCATCCCTAGCGTGAATAATTCCGTTGTAGGTATTACAGATAGTTGAGTTTGGCCTGGAGAAGCGCTACTGAAGCCAGGCTGGCGGTTTCTGCCCGTAAAATTCCCCTTCCTAGCGTGGCGAAAACAACATTCATGTTCCTGGACATCTGTTGTTCCTCTTTTGTCCAACCTCCTTCTGGACCGATGAGCACTGTAATTCCGTTGGGACTGTCAGAGGGTAAGGTCATGGTTGATAGTGAAGTCTTCTTTTCCCGCTCAGCCATCATGATTTGTATTCCTGGATTTTCACGGTATAGAAACTCTTGAAAAGTCTGGATAGGAAGTATCTTTGGGACATCCCAACGTTCACTTTGCTGTGCCGCTTCCAAGGCAATGCGATCCCATCGTCCCTGAAAATTCTTTGCGTGTGATGGAGACACGCGTGGAATGACCCTTTCTGTAATCAGTGGTACAAACGCATGGACCCCAAGTTCGGTTCCTTTTTGGATGACCCAGGCCATTTTCTCTCCTTTTAAAATGGCTTGTGCCAAAGTGATGGGGGTAGTGGGGGAGAGCGGGGATTCTTGAATACTCAGAACCGTAGAGTAGATAGCCTGTTTGGTTATCTGAAGAATTGTTGTATGGTATCGACGATTTCGCTCATCATTAAGAGTCAGCGGGTCTCCCGGTCTCATTCGTAAACTTTTTGAAAGATGACTGAATAAGGGGCCGAGAATCGTGACCCTTTCATCTTCAACCTGGGTTGAATGGATGAAAAAGACGGGCATCTATTTCCGTGAGAATGGAGCGGAAGTAAGAGAGGCAGGTTAATCAAACATATTTTTAACTTTATCGAACAGGCCTTCTCCTTGGGTGTCCGTAGATATTCCACACTCTTCCGCATAGGCGGAAAGGAGTTCGTGTTGTTTTGGAGTCAGTTTGGTAGGAATTTGAATCTTAGTCCGAATCAGTTGATCGCCACGAGTTTGGGACTTAAGCCCAGGAGCGCCCAACCCTTTGAGACGGAGAATTTGATCGTGTTGGGTTCCTCCAGGGATCTTCACCATGGTGGTTCCACTTAATGTCGGCACTTCGACTTTTCCCCCGAGCGTCGCTGTTACAAAATCCAAGCGAAGGTCATAGAGTATCTCTTGGCCTTTCCGTTGAAAGTGCGGATGAGGCCGTACAGTAAGTGCCACATACAAATCTCCAGGAGGTCCGCCATTCATGCCATGTTCCCCTTCATGGGAAAGTCGAAGTCTCATGCCGGTTTCGACCCCAGCTGGAATGGTGACGGCTAACAGCCGTTCCTTGTGAACACGTTTTTGTCCTCTACATGTCTTGCACGGGTCAGCAATGACTTGACCTGACCCTTGGCATTGTCCACAGGTTCGGTTAATGGTAAAGAACCCTTGTTGTAACCGGATTTGTCCGGCTCCACGGCAGGCGGAACAGGGTTTGACCGCTTGATCGGATTTCGCACCGGTTCCATGGCAGGTTTCACAAACTTCCCAGCGAGGAATTTTGAGTTTGGCTTCCTTGCCGTTGATAGCCTCTTCAAAAGAGATTTCTAAGTTATATTGAAGATCGTTGCCTTGTTCGGCCCGATTTTGTCCTCTGCCTCCCCCAAAAAAGTCTTCGAAGATATCTCCAAACATATCTCCGAAGCCGCCACTCCCAAACCCGAATCCATCGGCTCCTGCTCCTTGACCAGCTGCTGCATGACCAAACATGTCATATTTTTTTCGTCGATCCGAATCGCTGAGTACTTCATAGGCTTCTCCGGCTTCCTTGAACTTTTCTTCAGCCGCTTTTTTTTGAATCGGATCAGCATGCAAGTCAGGATGGTGCTGCCTAGCCAGTTTTCTAAAGCCTTTTTTAATGTCTTCTTCCGAGGCATTGCGGTCCACCCCGAGAATTTCATAATAATCTCGTTTTTGGGTCTGTGCCATTAGCGTTGTCCAAAGGTGGAGTAATGTATGCCTATATGCATTGATCGGTCCGAAAGATTTTTAATTCTTGCTCTTATCCACTTCTTCAAATTCTGCATCCACAACTTTTTCCTCACTGCCGCCGCTTTCATCGCTAGTAGTGGTTCCATGGCCGTCTTCTGGTCCAGAGCCGCTAGCAGAGGCATCAGTAGAAGCCTTTTTGTACATTTCCTCTGCTAATTTATGTGAAGCGGTGGTGAGGTTTTGCATGGCCGTTTTAATGGCTTCGAGGTCCGTTTCCTCCATGACTTTCCGAAGGGCTTCAATGGACCCGGTAATGTTTGACTTCTCCGTTTCCTCAATCTTATCTCCGTGTTCACTCAAATTCTTCTCGGTACTATAAATAAGGGTATCGGCTTGATTCTTGACTTCTACCAGTTCCCGTTTCTTTTTGTCTTCTTCGGTATGACTTTGAGCTTCCTTAACGAGACGCTCAACTTCTTCCTTGCTTAATCCACTAGATGCCGTGATCTTGATTGATTGTTCTTTTTGTGTCGCCATATCTTTGGCGGAGACATGCACAATTCCGTTCGCGTCAATGTCAAAGGTGACTTCAACTTGTGGAACACCTCTTGGTGCCATGGGAAGTCCCACTAAATCAAACTGTCCCAATAGCTTATTATCATTGGCCATTTCCCGTTCACCTTGGAAAACCCTGATGGTCACGGCGGTTTGGTTGTCGGCGGCAGTTGAAAAAATTTGACTCTTTTTGGTGGGAATTGTGGTATTGCGTTCGATGAGTTTCGTGAAGATTCCCCCTAAGGTTTCGATGCCGAGTGAAAGCGGGGTGACATCTAATAGCAAGACATCCTTCACATCTCCTTTGAGGACTCCACCCTGAATGGCCGCCCCGATTGCCACGACTTCATCAGGATTCACGCCACGGTGGGGTTCCTTGCCGAAAAATTGCTTCACTCGTTCGATTACTTTTGGCATCCGAGTCATTCCACCCACTAAGACAATTTCATTGATATCGCTGGTAGTTAGATCGGCATCGGCAAGAGCTTTTTTGCACGGTTCAATTGTTCGCTCAATTAAATCATTCACCAATTGCTCGTATTTTGACCTCGTGAGCTTAAGTACCAAATGTTTTGGTCCACTCGCATCGGCAGTGATGAAGGGTAAATTTATTTCGGTTTCCTGGGAAGAGGAAAGCTCGATTTTTGCCCGTTCGGCGGCTTCTTTCAGTCGTTGAAGGGCCATTCGATCATTCCGTAAATCGATTCCTTGATCTTTTTTGAATTCTTCAACCAACCAATCCATGACCCGAAGATCGAAGTCGTCTCCGCCTAAAAAGGTATCGCCATTTGTGGATTTGACTTCAAAAACCCCTTCTCCGATTTCTAAAATTGAGACGTCAAAAGTACCGCCACCGAGATCGTAGACGGCAATACGTTCGTCTTTTTTCTTGTCGAGTCCATAGGCCAGTGACGCTGCAGTTGGCTCATTAATAATTCGCAAGACATTCAACCCCGCGATCTTTCCTGCGTCCTTGGTAGCCTGCCGTTGGCTATCATCAAAATAGGCGGGGACCGTAATGACCGCATCTGTCACCTTTTCTCCTAAATAATCTTCAGCCGTTTGCTTCATTTTTTGAAGGATCATGGCCGAAACTTCTGCTGGGCTATAACTTTTTCCTCGAATGATGACGTGAGCATCTCCATTAGCGCCTTCGGCTGTTTTATAGGAAAGCCGGTTTGCCGCATTTTTAACTTCGGCCGAGGAATGCTTCCGTCCCATCAGGCGTTTCACCGAATAAATCGTGTTTTCTGGATTGGTAATGGCTTGCCGTTTGGCAATCTGTCCGACCAATCGTTCGTCTTTGTCGGTCAAGGCCACGACCGATGGGGTGGTCCGTCCACCTTCTGAATTGGCAATGACACTGGGGTCTCCTCCGCTCATCACCGCGACACAAGAATTGGTTGTTCCTAAATCAATCCCGATAATTTTGCTCATACCTGTATTCCTCCCTCTTCACCAGATTCTTCGGTAGAACATGGTTTTGTCAGTTCTGATTTTTCTTTTGCTACGCTGACCATAGCCGGGCGTAAAATGCGGTCGTGTAACAAATATCCTTTTTGAAATTCTTCGACAACAGTGTTCGGGTTTACAGTTTCGGATTCCACCTGCGTCACGGCTTGATGAATAGCGGGATCAAAGGAGTTTCCCATGGTGGATAGTTGTCGAATGCCGACTTTACCGACGGTTTCCAGAAATTGTTTGTGAGTAAGCTCTACGCCTTCCAATAACGGGCCACTGGTTCCTGCATCTTTTGCGCATTGAATGGCCCGCTCAAGGTTATCAATAATGGGGAGCAAATTCTTCAGCAACGATTCATTCCCAAATCGAATGGAATCGCTCTGATCTCGCTGGGCTCGGCGTTTATAGTTCTCAAATTCTGCAGCCAGACGCAAATATTTATCTTGGGAAATTTGGAGTTCTTCTTCTAGCGTTCCGCCATTCTCGGGAGTAATTATTGGGTTGTCCTCGGTCGAATGTTCTTCAGGACTGACTTCCTCTGAAGCCAACTCTTCAGTAGTTTCCTCTGTCGAAGCCATGGCTTTTCCTTTTCCCGGTTGTTGAGTCATGAATGACCAATAAGAAGAAAGAGACATTTTAGTTGCTTATCGAGGCTAGATAGTCATTCCCTCTAACAAGTCAACCCATCCTCTCAAATTTCTTATGGTTTTGGATTAGTAGAGCAGAGATGATTAGGAAAATAGACGGGAAAGTTATCCACAGGAAGAAAGCGTTCGTTCATAGAGAAGGCTTAAGCCTTCTAATGTGAGATGGGGCCTGACCTCCTGAATGGTATTTGAAATCGGAACAATTGTTTGAGCCAGCCCACCTGTCGCGATGACAAGTGGGGAGTCTCCAATTTCCTGTTGAATTCTCCTCACGATTTCATCAACCAATCCAGCATATCCATACATGATCCCTGCCTGCATACTGGAGGTCGTGTCCTTGCCAATCACGGATGCTGGGATAGCCAGATCAACTTTTGGAAGCTTTGCTGTTTTGGTGTGTAGGGTATCTGCTGCGCTTTTTAAGCCAGGGGCAATGGTTCCACCTAGGTACTCGCCTAGTTGGGTGACGATACAAAAAGTAGTCGCGGTCCCAAAATCCACAATAATCAAAAATCGTCTATAACGGGCAAATGCTGCAGCGGCATTGACAAGACGGTCCGTCCCAATTTCCTCAGGATTTTTGTATCGGAGAATGAGACCATGAGGACATGCGCTTGTGATGATAAGAGGTTGTTGTCCGAATAATGATTGGGCCAACATGTCAAAAATATGCGTGAGAGGGGGGACCACACTCGTGACAATACAGCCTAAGATGTCTTCCGGCAGGATTTTATGAAATTGAAGGAGGGAGCGAAGAACAATGCCATATTCATCAGGCGTTTTGGAATGGTCGGTGGATAAGCGCCAATGTGAGATCAGTCTGCTGTCTCGAAAAACTCCACAGACAATCTGTGAGTTCCCAATGTCGATGGCCAAAAGCATGAAAAAATCACTCCTTTTGTTTTATCCTTCATCATAGATGGTTCGATTGTTAGGGGGTACGAATATGAAGAATTTCCCCGGAATGAATATCCCGAATCCTAGCTGATTGTTCGTTCGAGTTGGAAGGGGAGGGGATGACTCGGAGTTGGCCATGTTCTCCTATGGAATGGGCCAGCCCCTGTAGTTGGCTTCCATCAGGGAACTGAATCTGAATCGTTTGTCCAATGGTTACACACCAATGATTATATTCTATAAGACAAGATTGAGGTCCGTTGGACCTCAGATTTTCCCAATTTTTCCACAAGGATGCGATCACCTTAATGATCAGCCTTTCTCTATCTACCGGGCCCCGACACTGGATCCGCAGGGAGGTCGCACTGGTTTGAAGTTCTAAGGGGAATTCCGATTGAGAGAGGTTAACGTTAATCCCAAATCCGATCACCACGCATGTCTGGTGTCCTGGATTCCGAAAGGAGTCACATAAAACGCCACCCAATTTACGTCCTCCTATTAATAGGTCATTGGGCCACTTAAGATCGATACGAATTCCTGTCTGTTGTTCGAGTGCCTGGGCAATGGCCACCCCGGCCATGAGGGGAATCCATCCTAAATATTGAATGGTTGTCTCATGAACGAAAAGGAGAGATCCGTAAATATTGGCCTTACCTGGGGAAAACCAAGACCGATCTAATCGACCTCGCCCTGCGGTTTGTCTGTCGGCCAGAATGACGGTTCCAGATGGTGCCTGGCTCTTGGCCCTTTCTATGGCAAATGCATTTGTTGAGTCTAACTCGTCAAAAACATAGAGTGTCTCGCCAAGTTTTTTTGAGGGGAGGAGGGCGGCTAGTGTTGAGGCGGATAACACTGATGGGGCGATGGGTTAGAGTACAATTCAGGGTCGGAGTTGACGTTTTTGAGTGCGTGCTTTGGTTTGGAAGGGAGCGATGTCCATGGATAAGTCCATGGACGGGGCGGAATGCGTGAGGGATCCAATCGAAATAAAATCCGGCTTGGCCTTTGCCATATCACGAATATTGTCCAAGGTCATGCCTCCTGATACTTCCACCAGGGCCTGCCTTTGAATAATGCCTATGGCCTGTCTAACCTGTTCTGGAGTCATATTGTCCAATAAAATGACATCGGCTTTTCCCTTCAAGGCTTGTCGTACCTGGGCAACCGTTTCGACTTCCACGCAAATTCGAAGCCCATGTGGGGCTTGTTTCCTGGCCCGAAGACAGGCCTGTGTGATGTTCATACGTTGGGATTTCAAAACCATCAGATGATTATCTTTTATGAGGATGCCGTCGTGGAGCGAGAAGCGGTGATTGTTCCCTCCCCCTAGGCGGACAGCCCATTTTTCTAATGCCCGCAGTCCCGGTGTCGTTTTCCTGGTGTCCACTATTGCGACCTGATAATCCCGGACAGCCTCACAAAACTGATGAGTAAGCGTGCTAATCCCAGAAAGTCGTTGGAGGAAATTCAGGGCGATCCGCTCGCCTTGAAGGATCGACTGAGCCTTCCCTTTGATGGTGAGAATTGCGGTTGATGGGCACACGCTTGTTCCATCGCCGAAATGCGTGGTCAATGCGATGGTTGAATCGACTGCTTGAAACACCTCCCTGGCAACCGCTATTCCTGCCACGATCATGTGGCCTTTCGCAATGATGTCGGCGCGAGCTAATAAAGTTGGTGGAATGAGAAGGGTGGAGGTCAAGTCTCCGTAGGCAAGGTCTTCTTCCAGCGCAGCGTTGATTATGTGCTGCATAGAGGAAAGGGGGGGAGGTGAGGCGAGAGTCGTTGCACCCATCAGGTCGTCATGGAAACCAGTTGTTGTTCAGTTATATTTAGAATTTCCAGCTCATCGATCAGTTTGGTACGACGGTCTTCTGATTCTTGGATCACCGAGAGCTCCGCTTTTTCCCTAAATTCAGGAGAGGATAATCGACTGGCAAGGCGTCCCACTTCCTTCTCTTTTTCTCCAATTTGTTTCTGGATTTTTTTAATAACGTTATGGAGGTCAATCTCATGGGGAACGGGAATGCCAATGGTACTAAAATGACCTGAGGGCAATTGTAATGTCCTGAGAGGTGGAATGCCCTGGTCTATGATGACCGATGAGCGGAGAACGGACTCGATGTAAGGCGCAAGAAAGGTCAGGGTGGCCGTATCGCTGGCCTGGGTACTTACCCCGTAGATCAAAGGTGTCTGAGCGGAGGAAACATTCAGGAAACCTCGTCCAGTTCTAGCTGTGTTGACAAATGATAAAAAAAAAAAAAAAGCCTGTT
>JAGQKG010000090.1 GCA_020430245.1 Nitrospira sp. | reverse complement strand
GCTTGTGATAGAAGAACAAGAACTTCAACAATTACCTATTACGATTGATCCGGCTATCCTGAGCGGGGCACCGGTGTTTGAGGGTACTCGTGTCCCGGTAGACGCTCTCATCACAAATTTGGAAGCCGGACTTACCTTGGATGGGTTTCTTGAGAATTTTCCTACCGTCACCCGTGATCAAGCCGTCCAAGTGCTTGAGTTTTCCAAATCAACCCTTCTGAAACTTGCTCACCGATCTTGACCATTCTTCTAGACGAATCCGTTCCACGGGTTGTTAAAATTCGTCTTCACGAGTTTTCCATTGCCACGGTTCAGGAGATGGGATGGACGGGGATGAAAAATGGTGAGTTGCTCGCGGCTGCCAGCCAACAATTCACCGTTTTGATAACCGCAGACAAGAACCTTCGTTATCAACAGAACCTGAAAGGTCACCGGCTTTCCATTATCGTGCTTCCCACCAACCAGGTTTCCTTGGTGGTGACGTTACTCCCGGTTATCCAGGACACCCTCAGGGCAATTCAACCCGGCGACCTCATCCAAATTTCTCTGCCGTGAGTGGGACAGCCTTGTGGATCTTTACATTATCTCTGTGTTAATGATTCACTCTTTTCAAGCCTTGCCTCCATGCCTCCACCGCTCAGCGAGGAGCTTCGCGGTGTCTGCCCTGAGCGGAGTCGAAGAGGCGCAGCATGCCAACAAAGAGAAGTTCTTGGGTTTTCCAATAGAACATCTTTGGCACCTCGCTTTGATTAGCTCCAGGCCTCCTCTTCCCTTCCACTATTTGTATGGCCCAAGACCATGCTGAAATGAGAGGGAATTCTGTTTTTCCATTTTTCCAATCTCGATCGATTAAGAGAATGAATGTGGATGTCCACTGACAACCTGCAGGGATGTCGGAAGGGCATCGCGTTTCGATGCACGTGGTTGTTGGGCTGGGCACAGATCCTTCGCCAACCCTTGTCCTGAGCCCTTCGGCTTTGCTCCAGATAGACTTCGTCGAATGGGTCAGGATGATCATGCAGGGAATAAGATGGATGCCCGATGACTAACGACGGGAATTAGGATGGATTCCCACTGCCATTCCGGGTAGTTTCTTGCGCAAGCGTGTGAATCTCCTGATACGACCGCACGTGCAATGGAACCTGGAGAATACTTTTTGGTGGAGAGGCGAGCGTTGAAGCGGGGGGAGGCCGACGAAAACTGCGAGGATTTTCCCTTTTGAGCCATGTGAACATTTTATCGATAGACCTCATCATGTGTTCCGATATCGAGCAACACAATCTCTTTTCTGGTAATTCGTAACGTCAGAGTGATGCGGTATGCATGAGTCAAACTGACGGCATGCAGCCCTTCCAATTCCCCTTTGAGAGCATGCAGTCGGAGAGAGGGTTGAAACGGATCGGCTTCCAATCCTCTGAGAACTTTGGCGAGTTGCTTTTTCTGTTTGGGGTGAGTTCGCGTGAACTTGCCCACGCGCCGATCAAAATAGCTGGTCGTGGCCAGCGTATACATTAGGCTTCGAGGTGAAGTTCGTCGATGAGAGTTTGGGCTGTGTGGGGACGTACCCGCCCTTGCTTGAGATCCTTCAATGAGCGGCGAATCCGGTTCAGGTAAGACTTACGATACCGCTTCGCCAGTTCCCGATACTGGTCTTCTGCCATGATGACATAGGCGGGTTCGTTGTTCTTGAGCACATGCACGGGACCGTTCTTCAAGGCTTTGTCAATGACCGAAAGTCCCCTGCGCTTGATTTCCGTCGCCGGAATCGTTTTTTGCGCTGTGTCAGTCATGGTTCGCATGAAATTACTGTATCTCAACTATCCCATCACGGCAAGCTCTAACAACCTATCACGGGGTCCAATTCCTAGGGTCTTGCAATATGACATCTTAGCTGCCTTGCCTTGGTGAGCTCCTGGGATCTTTTTCCTTCCACTGTTTGTATGGCCCAAGCCCGTGTTGAAACGAGAGGGGATTTTTCTTTCCATTTTTCCAATCTCAATCGATTAAAAGAATGAAGGTGGAGTCCCCTGACAACCTGCAGGGATGTCGGAGGGACATCGCGTTTTGATACGCGGGATTAGGCTGGGCACAGATCCTTCGCCAACCCTTGTCCTGAGCCCTTGGGCTTTGCTCCGGATAGACTTCGTCGAATGGGTCAGGATGACCATGCAGGGAATAAGATGGATGCCCGAATGCTACCGGGCGGAATGACGGAAGGGAGTTGGTGATTCTATGGTGAACCACGTATTTTGGGAATTGAGAGGTCGGCAACCCTTCGGAATGTGGCACACGGAAAGAATTCGTGCTCCACTCTATAACGCCCGAACGAAACGAGCCAGTTTGGCTTTCTTGGCGATATTCACCAATTTGGCGTCATCAGTGATAAGCGTGATGGAGTCACGTTCAGCCAGTTCAAGATACAGGCAGTCGTAGACCGAATGGTTGAATTGAACCGCAAGGGCAAACGCTCTACTGGCTACTTCTGAAGAAGGCACAATATGATCAAGCACCATGGGGACATTGGCCACGATGGCTTCCCCTTGTTCTGCTGTAATTTCCTGGTTCTTGACCTTTTCCCAGACCACATTGCAGATTTCCGGGATGAAAATATCCGGCGCAATGAATGAGGCGCCTTTTTCCAGAATTTGTCTGGCAACCGTGGAGCGGGATTCCTCGATAAACCATTTCAGGCCTACATTGGCATCGATGACCAGGGTCATCGGTCACGATCCTCTCGCAGGAGCACCGTGGAGTCAGTCTGCGGCGTGGAGGGAGTCATCGCCCGAATGTGATCGACCAATGTTCGTCGATCTTCAATTGTAGGTTTTGCGGCTTCGGCCAGAATGCCCCTGAGTTCTTGCTCCAGGGAATGCCCATGCATTTCGGCTTTGGTTTTTAATGCCACGATGATGCGATCATCAAGATTCCTGACAATGACTTGACCCATCGCTGGCCTCCTTCTTGTTAGCAAAAATGATATCATTCCTCAGATGTTACGATAAGGTCACATGGAAGCGTATGAACCCACGTTTCGGCCTTCATCATTTGCCGGGATTCCACAGCTGACACACCGTGGCCCGATTGAAGCTGTTCGAAAGTCGATTGATGGAAGGAAATTTGATACCCGCCCGCTCTCTTCAGAAAAGCTCTTCGCCCGAGAAGCTGACTCAGTGGATGGTGGCCGCGGAATCGGTGGTCCTCTGTTGTTGCTGTTGATATAGGGCTTCAAAATTCACCGGGTTGAGCATGATGGTCGGGAACCCTCCCCGTGTTACCGCATCGGACACCGTCTCACGAACATAGGGGAAAAGAATATTCGCACACCCAACACTTAACACCTGACCCAGTTCCGTTTCCGGGACATGGCGAATCCGAAAAATCCCGGCTTGCTCCGCCTCTACAATAAACATGATTTTTTCGTTGACCTTGGCCGTCACGGTTACCGTCACGGACGCATCATACATGCCCTCTTCCACACGGGTATGTTGCGTTTTCAATTCGACATGCACCTGCGGGGCTCCACCCTCCCGAAAAATGCCGGGGGCATGGGGGACTTCTAAGGACAAATCCTTGACATAGATTTTCTCTATGGTAAACATGGGCTTCTGTTCTTCCATCATGTGTCATCCTCTTGTGAGTGAATAGAGATGGGCATCAAGCCACAAACGGGCCTGACCAACCTGCATCTTCGGCCATTCAGAAAAAGAAGCCCATATTGTCATCGATTCCGCATGAGACGCAACCCGGCTTCCGTTTCTTATTCATGAAGAGGGGCTTAGGGACAGGTTTGTATACACCCATACCCCCAGGCCATTTCCCACTTCACCCACTGTTGAGCCTGTTCTACTTCTCACCTTCTATCCTGACGTGAACGGTCAGACAAAGATGACAATAAATGCCCGAGGATGGATATCAGGCATGAGGCGTGAGGCTTCACAAGACCTCGGGTACTTTGCAAATGAGAAAATTCCGTGGCCGGTGTTGATGTCGAAGCCCGGAGATTGGCATCATGTCAGATGTGATTTAGATGACGGGACCACGGTAGCCTCGAATATGATCTGGAGCTCTGAGCATGCGATTCTATATTTTACGTAATCAGGTCGTCGTTCCCGCTTCGAGTGCGAAGGAATTTGGCGAATGGGTGGAAACGGCTGATCGGGTTGTGGATCACACACGGGTCGCCGACATTGAGGTGTCTACGGTTTTCCTTGGGATTGACCATCAATTCTTCGCCGGCCCCCCTCTCCTGTTTGAAACAATGGTGTTTGGTGGCGATCTGGATCAAACCTGCCGCCGCTGTTCTACGTGGGATGAAGCCGTGGCCCAACATGAAGAGATCTTGTCGGAAGTGTTAAATCGGGTATACGGGTATTATAAGCCGGGTTGAGCCTCTGCCGGTCGAGTCGTCTTCAATCTGTTTAGGGTTAGGCCTTCCATTCACACAGACTCTCAGCCCATTTTCACCTTCCTGCTTATTGAGTATGATTCACTTTTGTCTGCGGGTTCTTGTGAGGCTTCCCGGAAAATATTCCCGATGATCAACGTCGGAAATGGCCGATTAAGCCCAGCTTCTCTTTTCGCTTCATGGATTTAATCGCCGCTTCTCTCTTTAATGCCTGGCCTCTCGTCTCCTGACGTTCGGTGAACACCACGGTAAACGGACCACGGTGTTTCGTATATTTGGCCCCTTTCCCTTTCACATGCTCGTCAAGCCGACGTTCCAGATCCAGGGTAATCCCGGTGTACAAACTGGTATCGGCGCATTCCAACATATAGACCGTCCACGCCATACAAAGCCCTTTCCTTAATGTTCATGCAGCCAGGTCCGGCTGTGAGTGACATTGCCCGTACCCATTCGAGTCCACAGGGATCTCACCTCGAAAAAATCCATGATGGTCCCTCTCAACGACTAATCGTCCAGCAGCAAATGTCCAAATACCGAGAAGATGCCGATCATGATGCCGACCACGAATTGCGCATGCACAAGATAGGAAAACGTTTTCAAATTCTACGGAAAATATCGCCATGTCAGGAAAAACCCAAACAGGCCTTCTAAGGTTCTTCCATAAATAATGAGATCCCTCATGGATAGCCCAATGGATTCGCTGAGACAACCGACCGCAAACATCCCGTTGTCCTTCTAAGTGCAACGAAGAATCTGCGTCCCATCCACACAGCCACCACCTATCCAGATGCGTTACGGAATCTGCCTGAGCGAAATCAAAGGGGCTCAGCATGCCAACCAGGACCATGAGGCATGACGGTACAACTCAGATTTTTCCACTTGGGGCCGCTTTCATGGAGAGCGCAATGCGCTTGCGAGGAATGTCGACTTCCAGCACGATCACTTTGACTTGTTGATGGACCTGTACCACCGTATTGGGATCGCTGATAAATTTATTGGCAAGTTGACTGATATGGACCAGGCCATCCTGATGCACGCCGATGTCGACGAACGCGCCAAAAGCCGTGACATTGGTCACCACGCCTGACAGGATCATGCCGGGTTTCACCTGCTCGATCGTCTGCACGCCTTCATCAAATTTCACGGCTTCAAATTGTTGTCGCGGATCACGGCCGGGTTTGGCTAATTCAGCCAGAATATCCGTTAAGGTCGGCTTGCCTACTTCCTCCGTGATATATCGAGTGAGATCGATCGTGCGTTGTCGGGCAGGATCCTTCATGAGATCTTTCACAGTATAGCCTAAGTCTTTGGCCATCGCGTTGACCAGGGCATACCGTTCGGGATGGACGGCGCTGGCATCCAGCGGATGCTCCCCATTGGTGATGCGTAAAAATCCTGCTGCCTGTTCAAAGGCTTTGGCTCCCAGGCGAGGAACGTTCTTTAATGCCGTTCGGCTGACAAATGGGCCATGTTCCTGCCGATAGGCCACGATATTCATGGCTAATTGCGGACCTACACCGGAAACAGCCGTCAGCAATTGCGGGCTTGCCATATTCACATCCACCCCTACCCGATTGACACAACTGATGACCACATCCTGAAGCCGTTGCTTCAAGATCCCCTGATCGACATCATGTTGATATTGCCCGACGCCGATGGCCTTGGGATCGATCTTCACCAGTTCGGCTAAGGGATCCATGAGCCGCCGCCCGATTGAGACGGCGCCACGTACCGTTACATCGTGATCGGGAAATTCCTCACGGGCAACCGGGGACGCCGAATACACAGACGCGCCGCTTTCGTTGACCATCACAATGGGGATGGCGGATGGCAATTTCAATGTCCGAAGGAACGCTTCGGTCTCCCTTCCGGCCGTCCCATTGCCCACCGCAATCGCCTCAACGTGAAAACGCTGACACACCTCGACAACCGTTTCCCCCGCTTTGGCGGTCCCGCCTGCTCCCAGATGCGGAAAGATGGTCTCCGTATGGCGCAAGTTGCCTTGGCGGTCGAGACACACCATTTTACATCCGGTGCGAAAACCCGGATCGATGGCCAGTACGGTCTTCTGTCCCAGCGGAGGCGCCATGAGCAGTTGTTGCACATTTTGGGCAAACACCTCAATGGCCGTTTGATCGGCACGGGTTTTGGTAACCAGGCGAGTTTCTGTTTCCATCGAGAGGGACAAGAGCCTGGTAAAACTGTGCTTGATGGCCAGGGTGACCTGTTCCGATGCCGGCCCTTTTCCTTTCAGAAAGAGCCGATGCAGCATTGACAGTGCTTCAACTTCCGGCACCAGCACACGAAAGGTGAGAAATCCTTCTGTTTCGCCACGCCGTATGGCCAGCACACGATGGGATGGCGCCTTAGCCACCGGTTCTTCCCATTCGACATAATCCCGATACTTGCTGCCTTGAACATCTTTTCCGCGTACGGCAGTGGTCTTGAAAGTCCCGTGTTCCAAATACAGGGTCCGCATGGCGGCGCGAGCCTGCAGATCTTCGTTGATCCATTCGGCCATAATATCGCGCGCACCGGCCAACGCGTCTTCCACCGTCGCTACACTCTGTTCCGAATTCAGAAATTTCTGTGCTTCGGCTTCGACATTCAATTGAATATCCTGCGCCCAGATGCTCAACGCCAACGGTTCCAATCCTCGTTCCTTGGCAATGATGGCCCTGGTGCGGCGCTTGGGGCGGTAGGGTAAATAGATGTCTTCCAATTCGGTCATGGTCGTAGCTGCCTGCACCTGTCCTTGCAGCACATCGGTGAGTTTGCCTTGCTCCTCAAGCGAGGCCAGGATGACGTCCCGCCGTTTATCCAATTCTCGAAGCTGCGCAACTCGATCCCGAATAGCCGTAATGACGACCTCATCCAGTCCGCCCGTCACTTCTTTGCGGTACCGTGAAAGAAACGGGACCGTGGCCCCATCATCAAGCAGTTCCACGGTGGCCGTGACCTGCTTGTCGGTGATCTTCAGTTCCTTTGCAATGATCGTATCGTGCAATACTGATTTCATGGTCTCCATACATCCTTGCTCATCATGAGTGATTTTTTTCAAGAGTCGTTCTTCACAACGACAGTCCCATTGCACTTGAATTTTTTCAGCAACTCACTGGGGTTGGGGTTCCGGTTGCCAGCCTTTCGCTCGCAAACACTGGTCAACTTCTTGTTGTGCCGTCTGCTCGGCCGATTTCGTGATGAACCCTTGGCTGACCCCCGGCTTTCCCATTTGACCACTGGGGATGACAGGGCCGGTGGGCGACATAAGGATTTGACTGCGGCAATCGACTCTATCAGCCTCAAAATCTTCTTCCGTGGCACCCGCCTTGACATACTTCACTTCAGTGCATCCATAGAGGAACAGACTTCCCACACAAACCACAAGCCATGCTTTCATCATTAGACACCTTCTTTTTCTAAAGGGAGTGAATTGGAAAAGTGGCCTTGATATAGTCTTTATGGGATAGACGGGATATACTCGTCAACGAGTAATCTCGAAATGACCTGTAGAATACCAGAGTGACTGCCTTTTCAAAAATATACAGCCTGACTGTTCTTTTGTGTGTGATTCTCAGTCTGCACGGTTGCGCCAAAACAAACGATTCATTGGACTTTTCCGGTTTTTTAACCAATTACACCGGCCTCCGTCCTTCGCCGGATGAAAGCGGGGCCTGGAGTTATCGAAAGCCGGGTATCAATTTCAAAGAATACTCCACCATCATTATTGATCCCCTGGTAATTTGGCCCAGTCACCATTCGGAGTATGGTGGGCTGGATGCGTTAACAGCCTGGAAATTAGCTCTGGCATTCCAAGACAGCATGAGCCGGGCACTGGACGGAGGATATGTGATCGTGCAGGATCCCGGTCCGGGGGTCCTGCGCCTCCGGGCGGCGCTGACGGACGTGATGTTGGAACGCCCGGCACTGGCATCTCCGGTTCCGCTTCTTCCTCTGGCCAATGATCTCCTCATACAGGGGGCCGAAAAGATTTCCGGCATGAATGCTCTGGAGGGAGAAGCGGCCATCGAAGCCGAAATATTGGACACTCAAAGCCAGGAACGGCTGGTTGCGTATGTTGAGAAACGGATGAGCTCAAAGATTCTTCTGACGCGCGAGAAGGATTCCCTGGGACCCGTGCTGGAAATATTTGACTACTGGGCCAAGAAACTTCGCCGACGCTTAGACGAAGAGCGCGGAATACGGGAATATCCCAAGGACGTCCAGTAATTCGGTGTTTCATTGGCAGGACAGCAGTTTATCCCCATATCACCCCCTTCAGGATATAGATATACAAGAGTAGTTTTTCGATTTTTTCTACACAGATAGGATATGAAGACGGAGTGTAGACCATTGGGATAGAAATGGGCATATTGCTCGATATGGCCCGGTGCCGTTAAGTTCATCTGCGAAACAAAATGCGATCAGGACAGTGGTGACGGCAGCCAACTTATCAGTGGCACACATTATGGGTTTCACACAGTTCATTGGCATGAAGAAGGAGAATGCGTCGGACCTCCTGAATGGTGTGGGTATTCGATTGACAGGAATGGCCGGACCGGACGACAAATTCCGATTCCATTCCCTCCAGATGAGCACTCGTATAGGCCACGACACCATCGTTCCCGTCCTCCAGAGGACCTTCACCTTCCACGGCAATAATGGAATGACCGGACACTCCGGGAGCCAAAGAGGTCCGAGCCAGGCCTTTCGCCAGCGGGCTTCCCGGTTCCATCGCCGACACACTTCCCACATTCATCCCTTGTAAATCCAGCTTGAGTGTGTCGAGGTTTAATGCCATGAGATCTGTAAGACCCGACATCAACCGACCTGGCAGTTTCACGAATTTGGCCAGTTGATGAGCGCCCCAACTTCCGGCCACGTAACTCCCATGATGTGGTGTGGCAATAAAAATAAGACGTTTGGCCGTTGGAAGGGGGGTAATAAACAGCATTCGTTGCAATAATTCACGGGTCTGGTCGGAAACCTTCATGTCCTCAAGTGGTTGGTGGCTCACTTCATCCCACAAGGTATTTCCGGTATCGACGGCCGTGAGCCTGGTCAACAACCCCCCCTGACTATGCCCAATGATGACCATGGCCTGAAGAGCAGGATCCTGATATTTCCGTTCCAAGTCGTTCACGGTCCTTTGCAGGGTTTCCCGCAGTAGGGCCGCAGAATATAAAATTGGATTGCCGGTATCATAGGTGAAATACCAGAATTGAAATTGATTGCGTATTGAAGGGTCGACGATTAAATCATTGGTCATGTCAGCCCACCTTCCGGAGCCTGATGCCGTCCCATGAACAAAGACGACCGGAATTCGACCGGGTCGATACGGCTCCAGGGCAATTAATTCTCCTGACTCATTGGCCAATGAATCCCCCATAAAAAACCCCTTCAGTTCCCGTGCCCAGACCTGGGAATCGGCCAAACTGGCCGCCAGGGACGAGGTAAATTCAATTTCCAACGGCACATCCTTTCCCTGGATACTAACCGTCTTCTGGTCATAGGCGTTATACACCTCCCAGTCTCCTTGAATCGTTCCCGTCTTCAGTTGTTCCATAAGATTGGAAAGCCTCATGAAGGCGGTAACAGGCATTTTGCCTTTGGCAATCTGCAATCCTTCTTCCTGCCCTAAAGGGATTTGATCGGCCGCTAAAGGAACCCCGATACCGGCTTGCCGATACCGGTTGTGTAACCCACGGACTTCCAACTCTGCAACGGGGATGAAATTGGTCAGTTTCCGGTTTTCCCACTGGAGCCGATTTTCCGGAAGTTCCACCTGAAGGGTTCCAAAGGGAAGGCCATAGGTCCCGGCTTGCACATTCACGACGGAACGATCTTTTGAAATGAATCCTGACGTCAGACTCCGATTGTATAAATCAGCCGCAATCCGTCCACGAGGATCAAAGGGGTTAAAAAGATTGCTCTCATGATCGGGAAACAAATACAGATACGCATACAAGGCCGCAGCCAGGTAGTAGGACGGTTGATTGGTTTTGTGGGCATACAGAAAAGACAATTCAGCGAGCGCGAATGCCAGAGGAGCTTTCCGTTGCTCTTCGGTCAGGAAAACCCGGTGTAACGCATTCAACGCCTCACGGGGATCGTCAAAATAGGCCTCAGTCAAGTCGGTGACACGGAGCACGTTATCGGTGTAGGCGCTGGTTTCCCCTGAAGAGATCACATTTTTGGTTAATTGATGACGAACGGTCTCAGAATCGACACGAGTCACCCCTACCGGCGACTGACAACCCGCCAGAATGGCGATAGCAAGAATGGGGAAAAACCGGAACCGTGCCTTTCTAAGATTAATTATCATGAAAAGACTCCATCCCTTAAGAAAGAGTATCCTTCGGCCTTTTATTTCCTGTCGGCCTTCGTACGAGGCCCTTGGAAGCGTTCTTCAACATACGGGGCCCATTAATACGCGAGCGATGGAAGGTAGGAATCAGCCTCGTTGTCATAAATTCCAGCGTTATTTTCGCAGTATCGGCTTCCGTCCCATTTTCGCTAATGCTTCCGCTGTAACAGCGCCTGTGAGTTTGAATTCGACAGCTTCACGAAAGAGATCCCGGACCGTTTCCGGAGTTTGCTTATGCAGCAAGCCCCTGCCAACGGCAAGTTCTCGATCGTCTGTTCCCCCGGATGTATTCCTGACAATCTTACCCTTTGATAAATTTTCCGTCTCCCCGTCTGATAACGGCAGAGGCTTCAAAACTTCCTGGTATGGTATCTCAAGATGCGGGACCATCGGGATCAGGCGCCAACCCGAACCACATCAAAATAACAAAAATCATGAGCAGATGCAGCCTGGAGTGTTGAGACGGCAAGATGCAAGAAGTGTTGGACAGCATACGGGGCTCCTCTCTCTCAATCGCCTGAGAAGAAAGCAGCTTTTGCGGTTGAAAACTTCGAAATCGCCCTGGTGAACACCTGACAAACACGAAACGAATTCCAGGAAAATGATTTTCCAGTGATGGTTCGGGAAGGCCGGCACAAGGCCTTCCCTTTCCAGATTTTAGGACTTGCCTGGTTGACTATTCGTCAGACACGGTCCGAAACGTGGTACCCACCAATTTTACACATTATTCCATCAATGGAATATTGGCGGCCAGATCAAACTTGATCGCAGCCCGGATTTTGTTCTCCATTTGCAAGTAACGAGCGACTTTATGGGCAGGAAGGACTTTGGTCAGTTTTTCGGCATACTCCCGCCGCATTTTGACTTCCGCCCCCTCTGTTTTGAGGGCTTCGTTGATGAGATTTTTGGCCACGTCATCGGGCACGGACCCTTTATTGTACGCCTCCGCATATTCGTTGATCACTCCGCCCAAATGTTGGTTTAACTGTTCGAGTTCTTTTTGGTAGCCATCGTAGAGCGGCCAGAAATCCGCAGATTCCTTATCCGTCAAAACCATATTGCTGGCGATGAGCAGTTTCTTATCCGCTTTAACCTTATCGATCAGGATTTGCATGTTGGTGATTTGTGCATTTTCCGCAAAAGCTGGAGCCGCGCACGTGATGGCTGCGGCGACGACAAACATGATGAACGGCTTCATAACGTTACCACTCCTTGATTGAAGGTAATTGATAAATGCTAGGAGACAACACCATCATCCCTCACATTCTCAACGAAAATAGAGCTGGTGAGCCTATCAAAAGCCAGAAATAAAGTAAACGCCGGAAAGCATGAAGGATCGACATGTCTATGGGACGTTGAAACGTCAAATAGGAGTATGGCTACCAATCGAGACACGACTACCGTCCTGAATAGCGAGATCAGGGAGGGGAAAAAGGAGCACGTATCTGTCTGGAAAAATCGGGAGCGTGGTCGGCGTGTAACGCGATTTCATTGATGTGGGACCGACGTTGCAATTCTTCAAAAGAAACATGGATGCCCAATTTTCCCTGCTCATAGAGATAGGCGGGGCTAAACCCGCTGAGCAGAATCTTCCAGGAAAAAGGCACATGGCCGGGATTCAACCGCGAGTGCATCCAGATCACGTTTGTGCAATTGGCGGTAAGCGTATTATAGAACTTCGGCCGCTCACGGAGTTCATTGAGGGTGTTCATGTAACCCAGAAAAAGTCGTTGAATATTTTCAGGGGATCCGGCCAATGGATAGAGATACACGTCTTCCGGTGGATCTTTTCGATAATTCGTCCTGACCCGGATGACATCACGTTCGTCTGCGACAATATAGATCAGCTCGTATTGTTTAAAAAATCCTCCGATTGACGAATACCCTTCGGTGGCTTCCTTCCTGGCCTCGATGGAAATGGCCAAATGATCATCCCCAAATCCGAACGTGAGAAAAATATGCGCGATCATCGGGCCCATCCAATAGGCAGCCACCAGGTCCGCAGAATCCAGTTGCGTGAGATCGTAGGTATGGTCGTAATAGGCGGGCGTAAAGTCGGTTTCGGTACGGTAGTCAAAGTTTCGAATGTTGTGGACGGTGATCAAATTTCCGTCAAAAGTGGCATATGGCAGCACGGCCACTTCCGGTTGCCACTTGCGATCATTGGACGGCTCGATCATGCTCCACCAAACCCACAGGACGAAAAACAGGCTGAGATAGGACCCGGTGGCCAGCCATCGAAATCGACTGGTGCAATACCCTACCAACGCTCCAAGGCTGACGACGGCAAAGCCTGAAGCCAGGACTGTCCGGAGCGTGCCCTGTTCCGGCCCGTCAAAATATAATGCGAAGGTGCCCCACGTCCCCATGCCAAAAATCAGGAACGCTCCCAGGACAAGACCGGCATATCGTACTATCTGCCGCAAGGATTTTCCTTTCTTACCGTGTGTCAGCGTTAAGATGAATGAACGTTCTCTTTTCCTTGGCGAAACCTACAACCCGATAAGTATGACATTAGCAAATTAAGCAGAAGTTTCAAAAAATTGACCACCTGTACAATGACAATCAATAATCTTGAAGTAATCAAGGATTTTCAAATCTTTGTCTGAAAAATTCTGATGCCGGTTTCATATGGTAGGCTAGTGCATTGGACAGCATGCTTAAATAGTAATCAGGAAAATTCCATTCGCCCATTTCGCGATGAGAATAGTCTGTTCGATTTTTTTACGGGAGAATGAATTGGGGTCATCAATAAGATTTTGTCTAAAAAACCGGACCGCTTATTGCCCCCTTAGCTCCAAATCTTTTTATATGACAATGGATGGATGGCGCCGTGTCGCATCTGCAGGGTTACGGTATTTCGTGAATTCAACTCGAAAGGACAACCCAACGGTTCTTCGGTTATCGGGGGACGTGGCTGTCTTTCCCGGCCAGTAAAAAGCGCGTGCATACGAGTCTGTACACAGCTAACCCTAAAGCAATTCGATCAGACCCAGACCTTGAGGAAGATGAGTCATTCCTCTCAAGAATTTGCCGACAGGGCTTTTCGGCCGACAGATGCCTTCGCCTCAACCGCCTGGTCCAGGAATAATGGAACCTGGAGCA
>JAGQKG010000008.1 GCA_020430245.1 Nitrospira sp. | reverse complement strand
TACAAGGAAGCAGGGTATCACCCTGAGGAATTCCGTTCGTTAGATGATATAGGCAACATCCCGATTCTTCAAAAACATCGGCTCAAACAAGCCAGCCAGGAAGAAGTCGTTGCACGGGGGATTGATCCCCATCAATGTGGAGTCGTTGAAACGAGCGGTTCGACAGGAACTCCGTTGCGAATCTTTCTTGGAGCCAAAGATCACCAGTGGCAGCGGGTTGTTGCCTGGCGCATTCTTTTCGAACATGGCTTTCGCTGGACTGATCGAACCCTTGAAATTCGCATGACTTTTGGTCGGCGATTTTTTGTTCAGCGGCTTGGTGTCGCTCCTAAAGAGTGGTGTTCGATTCTGGACCCACCAGAGTTCTGGGCACAACGCATGGTTGAAACGAGGCCGAACGTGATCGTTGCAGGGGCGGGTACGCTGCATACCTTGGCGGAAACTGTCCAAACGCTGGGGCTCAATTTTCCCGCACCCCGCCTTATCATCTCCGATAGTGAAACCCTCTTGCCGGCCACGCGCAAACTGGTTCGGCATGTGCTGGGAACGGATCCTATCGACGTTTACGGATTGGTTGAGCTTTCGAATTTCGCGTGGGAATGCGAGCGTCGTTCTGGATTTCACGTGAGCGCCGATAGCCATATTGTGGAGGTTGCTGCGGCTTCAGGGGAACCTGGCCCAATCATCACTACAGCATTAGGTATGTGGACCATGCCGATGATTCGCTATGAAACAGGCGATCTGGCCGAGGTTGAGACCACACTATGTTCGTGTGGACGCACTCTTCCTCTTCTCAGGCGAATCTATGGCCGAAGGGTAGATTCAGTAGCTTTGCAGGACGGCAAGCGCATCTTCTGGCCATTTTTTCACGAGGTTTTGGGGCGCTATGATGAGCTACATCAGTGGAGAATTTTGCAAGAAGAGATGAACGAAGTCCAGCTTCAAATTGTTGTGGCAAATAACGCTCAAAGTCTTCTTTCGAGGATCAAATCCGATCTTCAAGCTGCCTTGCCTGGTGAAATCCATCTGCAGGTTAAGCGAGTCGAAAAGATCCGGTTAATTCCGGGAGAGAAGACCAGGATGATCATCTCGAAGGTCGGGACTGCAAATGAGCCGCACCCTGTCTCCGGCAGGGAAGGGCTTTAGATGGAAATTTTGCGCACATGGAAGTGCCTAATGGATCTGAGGTCGAACGTCACACGTTCTCCTGCCAATCTCAAATCGTTACAGGATCGTTTGTTCCGCGACGCTATCATCCATGCCTACAGTAACGTCCCCTTTTACCGGCGAGTTTGGGACGAAGGGGGGGTGGATGTCCAGGCTATTCGAGGCATTCTGGATCTGGATCGCATTCCAATCATCACGGCTCCCATGGTGCGCGAGGCGGCAAAACTTGGTGAATTGCTGGCGCGGGGAGTGGACCCATCTTCCTGTACCTATCTTGAGACCAGCGGCTCATCAGGTGCGGCACTACGGATTTGGAAACGGCCACTCGAGGAACGTGTGCGACGAGCCGTAGGACTGCGGATTTGGTTTGAGCATGGATTTCGTTGGCGCCATAACACGGCCCAATTTCAGATAAAACCGGGTCCATCGCACATTCTGCAGCGCTTCGGTATCTCTCGCAAGACGTGGATCTCGACGGTGCGGCCCATCGAGGACCAGTTGGCTCAATTGTTGGAGGCAAAGGCTGATGTAGTGGTTGGCACGGCGACCGCCCTTCGCCGGATTGCGCGAGCGAGCGAAGCGGCGCAGGCTACACTTAAGCGACCAAATGTGGTGTTTTGCGCAGGAGAGCTAATAGATGCCGAGACCCGTCACTTGGTCTCACGAGTCTTCGGCTGTGAACCGGTCGGGCTGTATGGCCAGACCGAGGTCGGGTATATTGCCTGGCAATGCGAGCACCGTAAGTCGTTCCATGTGAATGCGGATACACATTTTGTTGAGGTTTTGCGGGATGGGATGCCGGCCCATCCGGGCGAATTAGGAACAATTGTGGTGACGGATTTGCGTGCCCGGACGATGCCGCTCATACGGTACAACACGGCTGACCTTGCCATAGCTGCATCGGGTGGATGTTCCTGCGGTCGGCAACTTTCTTTGGTAGGTTCAATTGAAGGGCGCGAACGAGCCTCCATATTACTCGGAGATGGACGGCTCCTCACGACCCGAACGATACTTGACCACTTCGCGGGAACGCTTCGTCTTGGAGAATATCGCCTTTATCAGGACAGTCTAAAAAAGTTCCGGCTTGAACTCACCTGCCACGCCCTGAACGGCCACCCAGGGCTCAAGAACATGGACCCTAATTCGCATGTTCATCTGACTGTTCTGGGTCATCTCCGCAAGCTTCTTGGTGAGACCGATCTTTCGATCAAAATTGTTAAACCATGGCCGACGGATGGCACGGGCAAGACACACGCTATCTTTTCGGCCGTAAATCTAAAGCCGTGTTCTTTAAGATAAGAGCCGGCATGGGAGTGGCGTCCTGAAACCTGACATTTCATGGTTTCGTAGAAACCACGATAACTAAACCCTGCGAATGTGGTTGAGGCCAGTTGAATCAAAAAAAGGGCGGGGATGGGATGAATCAGTTAAAAAATAAAGTAATCGAGTGGGTCATCTCCCGTCTTTCCGGAAAGGCACGTACGCTGGTCCCGCGCTATGGTTTTTACGCTTGGGCGTGTCTGGGATTACGAGGGATCCCAGTCATGTTGTTGCGGGGGCCCACCCTTCAATCTGGGCAAATGGGAACACTGTTGGTGGCAGGGCATGATCCCTGGGTTAGCTATTTGCCAAGCAGGTTTTTCTTTGGTGAACCCCAACGTGAGCTAGTTGGAAATGTGTCGTTACGGAAACTACCGGCTCTGTTGGATCGCCTACGCGCATCAGCCGACCTGACTATCGTTCGTGCAGACAGATTATCAGCGCAGAAATTCTTCGGAAAGGATTATCTCGCGGTTCCTGAATGGGTCCGCATGGGATTTGCCGTTCCCAGCGATCTCGATGGGTTGGTACGCGGCAAACGAAGTATCCGGGAGGATATGCGCCTGGCCCGGAGGCACAAGTTATATCCCTTAGTGACTGAGGGGGATGAACGGTTTGACGAGTTTTATGAATCAATGTACGCCCCCTTTTCCCATGTCCGTCACGGAGCGATGGCCATTATCAGAGGCCGGCAGGAATTGCGGCGGTCTAGCCGAAAAGGGGGGATCCTCTGGATCATGAGAGACAATCAGTCTCTTGCTGGTATGCTCTTTGTACGAAATAAGGACATCCTTGACATGCAGGCCCTAGGCATAGTGAAGGAGGAACTTCCGCTGAAGATGAGGGGAATCATGGCGGCGCTCTATTATCACAGCATTGCACATGCCCGGCAATTAGGGTGTGCGGAGGTAAATTTTGGAGCAGCTCGGTCTTCTCTGCATGACGGATTGCTTCGCTACAAACGAAAATGGGGAGATGCTCTATGTGACAATCCCCATTCGTATTATGATCTGTTGATCCGTTGGAATAGTGTCAACGGTGTGGTGAAGGATTTCTTTTCACACACGGGCCTTATCTTTAGGGATGAAGAACATTTGTCTGCAATCTATGCGGACGAATCTCAGGGTTGTCAATCTCTTTGGATCGGAGGGTTACATCGTCTTTACCTCCTGACTGAGTCTGGTCGCCAATTGATGCATGATGAGAAAGGGGCAACGAATACTGTCAATATCCACCAGCTTGAAAATGAAGATGTTTTTTGCCTGAACCCGGATACGCACTCGACAGGGGTAGTTTAAATCTAATGCTCGATACAGGGATCAAATAAAAAACCAACATATATGGGAGAGAGCGAATCGGAGCCCTTCAAGATCTACCATGCCATGATCTATCAAAGCCAGCGCCGAGGACCACGGGGCGTGAGCCCGTGGGTGAAGGCACTTCCCGCTGTCAGCGGGGGACTCCTTGCCCCATGAGGGGATTGTGATGACACTCTGCAATGGCCGTTTTATGGGAGTCGGCGTCTGGGCGAAGAACTCCGCCAGCGAGGGGAGCGAGTCAATCGGAAGCAGGGGCGCCGGTTGATGCGGCAGATGGGCCTCCGGGCCATGTATCCGAAGTCGCGCACCAGTCAACCAGGGGCCGGGCATAAAATCTACCCCTATCTCCTCAAGGGCCTCATCATTGATCGACCCAATCAGGTGTGGGCGCGTGACATCTGCTATGTGCCCATGGCCAAAGGCTTCATGTATCTGACCGTCATCATGGATTGGGATTCTCACCGGGTCCTCGCCTGGCGGGTGTCCAACACGCTGGATGCCGAAGCTTGTATCGCAGCTCTGGAAGAAGCTCTCATGCGCTATGGGCCACCGGAGATCTTTAACACCGATCAGGGCGCCCAATACACCAGTGAGGCCTTCACAGCAGTCTTCCGGAGTCAGACCATTCATATCAGCATGGATGGCAAAGGGCGGTGGGTCGACAATGTGTTTGTTGAACGGTTATGGCGCAGCGTGAAGCATGAGGATATCGATCTGCGAGCCTATGAATCCCCCGCAGCACTTCGCAGGGGGTAACTCAGTACTTCCAGTTCGATAAGGCCCAACGTCGGCATCAAATGTTGAATTGCCAGAGGCCCGATGCCCTGTACTTTGGGAATACAAAGGAAAAGACGGCAGCGTAATGACAGGCAGAAATTTCACTTATCGGACTGTCCAAAAACCGGGGTCCATTTCTGCCTTCCCACGTCGAACCCGGTCAGGGGGTGACCCGTTTCATCTCCAAAAACTATGCTGCTTGGGGACGAGCGGTCTATCTATCTCACCCATTGCCAGCCGTAATCGGGCATTTTCGGGGGAGAATGCAGTCGGAGGCCATTCACCGTACTGAAGGGCAAATGCTCTTTGATCAACGAATGCGAGGTATGCATGACCTTAAAGGATGGTTGATGCACGTCGATATCCGACGCAACTGCGGGTATGGCACAGTCATCGTATCCTTAACAGGACCGAGCAACACCTTTTTGCATGGATAACCTTCCTTGGGGGTGTTCTTCATTCCTATGCATGTGGTCGGAAAGACAATTATAAGTTTGAAGGATTGCCTTGGATGGGCAGGAAATTATGGTATTTGTGACTACGAGATCCCAGTTGTCTCGGCCTGTTCTCTCGTGGTGCATGCACTAGAAGCACAGGGCATGTGGCATGCGTTCAGGAGGTAAAAAGCGACCATGGACCCAATATCGATCATGGCTGTCGCGAATCCGATGAAAGAGGGAAGTGCCATTGAGTCGGGTGGCGGATTGACTTCCATCCCTCATGGTCGCAGACGAATTGCCCTTGACCTGACGGCTTTGTTGCCCCACGAAACTGGAGTTGACCGGTACATGATCCAACTTGTCCTTTATTTGGGAAAAGTCGATCAATGGAACCATTATCGCATCTATGTGAATTGGGAAGATCGAAACCGATTCGTCGGGTTGCTCCCTGAAAATTTTCGAGTTATTCCTCTCAGTAGACGCTCCAGAGCAGTCCGGCTCCTATTTCAACAGGTTCTGTTACCGATCTTGGTTGGATGGTGGGAGGCCGATGTCGTGCATTCCCCTTCATTCATTATGCCTATGGTGCGAGGAAGCCAGCACCATATCCTCACCGTTCACGATATGACCTCTTTTACTCTCCCGAAATGTCACATTCTTCTGCGTCGCAGCTTCCCCTACCGTCAGGTTCTTTTGTGGAGCATTCGACGAGCCCATCTGATCACCGTTCCGTCGGGTTCCACTCAAAAGGATATGTATCATTGGATTCCGGATCTTTCCCGTAAGAGGGTGAGAGTGATCCCAGGGGGTATCGGCGAAGAATTCCAAGTTTATCCGAGACAGTCGATTCAGAATACTCTTGAACGGCTGGGTATTTCTGCATCCTACATTCTTTATGTCGGGACCATCGAACCGCGTAAGAACCTCCCACTCTTGGTCCAGAGCTACAAGCAGTTGGTGAAGATGGGAAAGACGAAGGAACATTTAGTGTTGGTTGGCCGTTTGGGGTGGGGGTACGATGCGGTCTTGAAACAGATTGAAAGTCCTGAGTTGAAGCACAGAGTCCATTTGGTGGGATATGTTCACCAACATGACCTGCCGTTGGTGTATGCTGGTGCTACCCTCTTCGTGTATCCCTCTTTGCAAGAAGGTTTCGGATTTCCCCCACTCGAAGCGATGGCTTGCGGAGTCCCCACGATTAGCTCGCAAACATCGTCTTTAATTGAAAATCTCCAGGGGGCGGCAATACTTGTCCCTCCTGATGATCAGGAGTCTTTGACCAATGCCATAGATCAATTGCTCAATGACAGGGCCTGCCGTGACCGGTATCGGCAAGAAGGGTTTGCACGAGCTGCCGCATTCCGATGGGAGGACACGGCGCGGCGGACTCTACAGTGTTATCAAGAGGTCTCAGGGAGTTATTCGCCGAAAACAAGGGATTCCTAAGTATGCAAACCGAAACAAGTTCTTCGCGCAGCTCCACAACAGCTTCAACCATACCCCTCTCAATCGTGGTTGCAACGACGAAACCCTGGCCGGAGATACGCGCTTGTTTAGACTCTCTTTTGGGGCAATCCAAAAGTGTCGGAGCCGAAATTCTGGTGGCGGACGGTCATGGTCGAGGGCTTCCTGAGATGGACAAAGAGTTCTACAAGGGACTCATGTGGTTAAAGAACCCGGGCGCATCCGTTTTCGGTCTCCGGAAACTGGGCATGTCTCACGCACAAGGAGAAATCATAGCCATTACGGAGGATCATTGTCGGGTTGCCCCCAATTGGTGTGAGCAGGTCATTCAAGCCCACAAGGATTATCCCGATGCTGCTGCGATTGGTGGGGTGGTTGAAAATGGAGCCACCACTTCACTGATGGATTGGGCAAATTTTTTTCTAGTGTTTGCGCCATTCGTTTCTCCGATTAGGAACGGACCTTCCGAGCGAATTTGTTTACAGGCAAATATTTCTTATAAGCGTCGGGTTGTTTCCCGAATGGCTTCTCAGCTTGGGGTGATGGAAATGTTGTTCACCCGACAACTTCGCCAGGAAGGGGAAGTGCTTATGGCTGACGACCGTCTCCTTGTTTCCCATGTTCAGTCACATGGTTTTGGGGGGACCTTCGCCGCTCATTTTCACAACGGCCGATCTATCGCAGGCTTTCGGCTGGAAGAACTGGGGGGTATGGGCCGTATCCTTCGTCTTGGCTCTACCGCAATTCTCCCTCCTTATCTTTTGTGGTCCACTCTCAGGTCTCTAATGGGCAAACAGGAGGTCTTGGGGAAAGTCTTTGCAAGTCTGCCTCTACTCGCACTCCTCGTGTGTTGTCATGCAGCCGGAGAATTTATAGGCTACATGGCTGGGCCTGGCCAAAGTCCGCAACGGTTGGCTTGAAGAAGGCAGCATCAATGCCAAAACGATTGAAAAGAACTCTTTTTTATGCTGGGTATCTGCTTCTCGTAACCTTACTCCTCTTGGAAATTGGGGTCAGGATCTGGGGGTATTCGGAGCATCATATTCATGATCCAATCTATACGTCATTTGAACTGAGCGAGGATATACCCTACATACATAAACCTAACCTTATGCATGCCAGAGCCCGGGGTCTTGTTTTTATTAACACAGATAGCCTGGGATTGCGTTCAAAAGTCTCCGGGATGGTCTATGGCACCAAACGACCACAGGAATATCGTATTGCGATCGTCGGGGATTCCGTCACGTTTGGAGAAGGTGTCCCCGATATTGACGAGACTTTCACCGTAGTTCTGGAAAATATTCTTAATCAACAACAAAACCTCTTGACCGTGAAAGTATTTAATTTCGGTGTATCGGCTTATAGCGTGAAAGAGATGGCCGCCATGCTACAACACCGTATAGTGGATATTCAGCCGGATTTGGTGGTTATGGCTATCATTCCGCCTGATCTGAATCTCGACCGGACCCCCATTATTGATTCAGCTGGTTATCTGGTTGGTCAAAATGTTGCCATTCTTCTTGATTCTCCGGTCGGAGAGGTTTTGAGGGGAGTTCGCCTGCTGTATGTGCTCAGGGATATCGGCTCACGCTGGAGTATCCCACCTAAAAATATTGACCCACTGCTTTCACGCGGCGAGATTCCCGACTCCTACCGCTACATTCGAAAGTTCAAGGAGACCGCAAATCAATATGGACTGTCTCACTTGATTGCGCTCCTTCCACGAATGGAGGAAAATGCCTGGGGTTCTCTTCCTGACAGACTGACCGAAGACGGTATCAGACATCTTGATTTGTCATATCTAGGAAAAGAATTTACCCCTGAAGAGTATAAGGCAAGTCGGTTTGACCGGCATCCTTCCCCTGCGGTTCATCGTCGAATCGGGGAAGCATTAGCTCTGTATGTGGAACACCAACCAGAGTTTCCCCAGTGAGTCCCTTATCGTCCCAACCAGGCCGCCATCTTGTTGATGGAACAGTCCGGGTTTTTCTGGCAGGGCTCCTGTTTCCCCTTACGGGACTCATTACCGCAGGGTTCCTGACCCGACGGCTTGGAACGGATGGCTATGGCATATTGGTCCTCTCTGCAACGTTGTTTGGATGGGTGGAGCTCGGGATCAACTCATTTTTTGCTCGTCCGGCGATTAAGTTTATTGGGGAAGCGAAACACTGGCTTCCGGTTGGCAGCACCCTCATCCGGTTGCAGTTCCTTGCGGGGGTTGGCGGAGGGGTGTTATTAGGCCTGCTATCGTTTCCTCTTGCCTGGCTGCTCGATGAGCCGCTGCTGGCGCCGTATCTCGCCCTCTTTGCCCTCCACATTCCTATCAGTAGTCTGGCTCAAGCTCATCAGAGCATCCTCGTGGGAATTGGTAATTTTCGGCAGAAAGCGGTGACGAATGCTTGCCGTTGGATTGCCAGGCTCCTGCTGATTTTGTTCCTGGTTGAAATGGGCCTCTCCGTTCCTGGCGCTATACTTGGAAGTATTGGAGCGTCCCTGGTCGAACTCGCTATGAGCCGTCGATATGTGAGGCCTCCCCTCTTTGGCAAGATTATCATTCCCACTCGCCCATTTTATGACTTCGGTATTCTGCTGTGTATCTCATCCATATTGTTCCTTGTTTTTTCCAGCATGGGCTTAGTTATGCTGAAAATTCTTGGCGGAACACTGGAGCAGGCAGGAATCTATGGTGCGGCTCAGAATTTGTCGATCATTCCTGGTCTGTTCGGGATGTCGTTTTCTCCATTATTACTGTCGACCATGAGCCGTCTTCTTTTTGAGGGAAAAACCGATCAGGCAAAAAGTATGGGATTGGGTGCGATGAGAATGGTGGTGGGTTTATTCCCGTTTGGAGCCCTCATTGCGGGCGCTGCTCCTGAGATTGTCACCTTGGTGTTTGGTCAGTCATTCGAGCCTGCTGGTCCAATCCTGGGGGTGTTGATTTTGGGAGCCATCGCCTTTGTGATGGTCTCAGTAGCCGTGGTCATTGCGACCGCTTCAGGTGCTCCACTATTCACCATATATTTAAGTATCCCGCTGGTCTTGCTGGTGGTGATCGGAAACTTGGTGATGATTCCTCGATTCGATGCCCTGGGTGCCGCCATGGTGACAGCCTTGTGTCAGGGAATTGGTGCCTTGGCTTCCCTGTTTGCGATCTACCGGCTTTGGGCTATTTCCCCGCCAATTGGGACGTTATGGCGTAGTGCCCTCATCAGCCTATTGGGCTATACACTGGCAGTGATGTGGCCAACCGCGGGCCTTTTGCTCATGATTAAAATTGGGTCTATTGGAGTGGTGATTATTCTGGCCTATCTGGTCTTGTGGGAATTCAGTCGCGACGAAATTGCACTCGCTCGTTCGTTTGTAAGAGGAAGAGCGGTATCCATGGAACAACGAAAGGAAATGTGAGTTGGGTGCAAAAGGTATTCGAGGTATGGTGACCCAAGGCCCTTCCAGGGGAAGAGTAAATGAGTTCAGGGGCAGGGCACCCATCATTTTTCCCCTTCAACCTTTCAGATGTGTTGTTGGTTTCAGGTGGCATGGGCTCAGCAGGGGGCGAAGAGATCGGCAAGCTTACTCTCAACGGTAAGAGTGTGATCTTAAGTGAGAAGACGCTGTCAGCGTATCTTGGTTACTTGTGGTAATCCACTGAGTCTGCGTGCACATACGAAAAGTTCACAATAGCCTGAGAGTGGTGTGTCCTGTACCAATTTTATAAATTCTTCACCTCGGGTTACCTCGGGTTACCTCCGAGAGGAAATTTTCCAGCTTTTCTCTATGGCGGTCGGGAGAAAATTGTCGGCTTAATTCCTCCGATGGCATTTCGGCCGCGAGCAGATCAGCCTGAGAGGAACCTAAGAACGCAACCCACTCATCAGCACTATCGATGATCCTCAGACCAGGTCCGGATGGGCATTCGAGCCCGCGTACTGCCAGTGTGGTCGCGAGAACTGGCATTCGATTGTATAGACTCTCCGCAAGCTTGATGTTCACACCGGCACCTTCGTGAATGGGACAAATCATGATATCAACCTGTTCCCATACCTCCCGAAGATTTTGGACAAAGCCATGGGGGATCACTCTGCCACGAGTGGGGATCTGGTCACTCTGCCGCCCAAAAACATGAACCGTGATCGGGCGGTGCACTTTGGGAAGAATCTTATCCATGAGCCATTTCCAACTTTGGCGATTTGGCCACCAAGCGAAATCGGCAAGGAATCCAAGCCGTAGATGGCCGTTGGGCTGCGGCTGACGAACTATAGGAGGATTGGTAAACATCGGCGGAACATGAAGCGCTCGCAGTCCTGGGACTTGGTTACAACCCCAAGCCATTTCCGTCGCCGAAAGAAATATAACCCCTCTGGTGCGGCGGAACCCCTCGATTTCGTAATGACGTTGCTTGATAATTTCTCGTTTGAGGACATGTGAAAGGAAGGGGTAGTTGGCCAGTTTTTGAGTCAGTACCTGGTGTTCAAGATTATGCGCGATGAGTATGGTGGGGATTTCTGACGGTAACTCCTTGGTAGCCCATAACATGTCCCCGCCGTTGATCAAGGCTGCATCGAAAAGCTGGGATCGCGCGATTTTGCGAATTCTCAACCTAAACTCGGGCTGACGGGTAAACAATGTCAACGCTGGAAGTTCAGAAATGTACGACCGGGCCAACGACATTATTTGGCGCGACCGATACCATGGGCCTGGGGGCGGGTGAAGAGGAGCGACCAAACTGACCTCGTGGCTATTCCCCAGCGCGGAAAGGAGTCCGCGAGTGTAAGTCCCTGCACCACCCGGGTGCGAAGCCGGGTCAACCAGCGAAGCAATGAAAAGCTTGGCCATAGTGGTCAGCGATATTTCGTTTGGTCTACTCGCTGGTGCCGGAATGCTAACAGCATGCCTTTGATTTCGAGAAAATGTATCCAAAACGTGAGTAACAGTGCGACTGGATAGTCCGTCAGCCGTAAACCGTATTGACGGCCGACTCGAAAACACGTCCCCAAGCTCTCAATAACTCTGCCTATGTAAAATAAAGGAATTGAAGCCTGTCCGAGCCGCAGGAGCCAGCTAAATCGCAACCCGGGATCGACCTGACGGATACGGATAGTGGCCCAGCCGATATGGCAACGAATATCCCGCTCCATTGACCAGCCTTCGAAGTCGTGGATCACGGTCATGGCTGGCTGAAAGAGAAAATGGCCGCCGTCCCGCCTGATAGCTGCAGATTGTAATTGCGCCGCGTAAGGGCCTTCCTTCTCCGGGAGCGGGAACCGTTCGTAAACCTTCCTGAGAAAACCGGAGTTGTTATTCGAAATGAACCGGGTTGGGCCTTCTTTTCCTGGATCGAGAAAACCGCGGGATAGGACCGATAGGCATCGCTCAGTGGAAGTTTTGCCCTCATACATGGTGCGACCGCTCACTGCAACATATTCTGGGTGTACCCGAAATGTGGTGATCAGTGACTTCAGCCAGCCTGGAACCGGAATGCAGTCTGCATCCAAAAGGGCTATAATTTCCCCCTGAGCAGCCTGAGCCCCAGCGTTCTTTTGCTCATAGGTCGCATCGTTAGGCACTCCGATCACCTTTAAGCCAGGTAACTCGGCCAGCAAATCCGCAGGAAGCTTTCGAGCGCCCTCTTCTGTTTCGACGAGCAAAAACTCAACGGGTTCGTCCACATCCTGTGTGGCGAGCGCTTGCAAACAGCTGCGGAGATCCGCTAGCTCGGCGTGGCGATCTGTATCATGGTCGGCGACAATCAGCACACTCACCATCGGCTCGGAATTGTGGCTAATTCCAGAGCGCTTCTTTTCAAGCATGGAAGTACCTCCAGTTGCTTTGTTTACGAGAGAGATTGCAATTGGAATGCTGTACCTGTGTAAATCCCTACATTCGATCAGGTAATTATTACGTAACTGAATTTTTTTCGCAATTTTTGCCTAAGAATTTCCAATTAAACGCAAATAAAGACGAGCGTATCGGCGGGCACTTTCCTCTTTGGTATATCGCTTGAGCACGGTAGTTCGAGCTTTTTTCAATCTAACCAATGCCGGGGCCGGGTTAGCGATTATTTCCATTGCTGCCGCCGCCAACGCGTCAGGATCGGCTGGGGCGATCAACGCACCATATTCCCCGTTTTCAAGGATTCGGGGAAATGCACCGCTGCGGCTTCCCAATAGGGGTACCCCGGCCGCAATTGACTCCAACGCTACCCTAGCGAATGCTTCGTTGTATGAAGGGATCAACAGCAGGTCCATAGTGGACATGATTTCGCAAATCTGAGTCTGGTGACCGGCAAACTCGACGTGTTCCGAGAGTTGCAAGGCCACCACTTGGTCTCGGAGTTCTTGTTCCAAGCTGCCCGCACCGACGATTTTGAGTTGAGCGCCTGGTATCGCATCGACGATTTTCCGCATGGCCGCGATCGCCACCCTATGGCCTTTATCGTATTCGAGCCTTGCGACAATGCCGAGAACCGGATGAGCGGGATTGGTTAGGGCTTGGATTTCCGGCAAATTGGGGCGTCCCGCAAGAAAACGATGGAGGTCGAAAAAGCCATCGATGATTTCGGCACGATCCCATTCGTAGGGTTGTAACTGTTCCTTCATCAAATGCTGAGCAACACAGACGTAGGCGTCGGTGCTCGTTCCTAACCAGTGATGCATGGCACGCATAACCGGCCACATATACCATGGTGGTTTTGGCTCCCCACCAAAATTTAAAGTTGCGATGACCACGGGAACATGCGCCAATTTGGCCGCCAATCGCGCCCACACGTTGCAAAACCCTGATTGCGTCTGAACAATGTCCGGTTGAATGCTGCGGAACGTCTGATAAAAGGCTTTGATAACCTTGATTATGCGGACCGGTTCTGTGAGACGGGGAATGCCCAGTCCGAGCTCATGGATGGGGCAACCTGTCGCCTGAACTGCAGCGCCGATTGTGGAGGTAGTCGGCATCAACGTCACTATCTCAAAACTGAATCGCTCCCGATCAAGTTCCTCGGCAAGGCCCAGTGGAGTCTGTTCCGCTCCAGCATCCCGGTAAAACCCAAGATAGACAAACAATACCTTTATTTTTTCCATTCTAGCCGAAACTTCTCGGCTGGTTTGTCTCAATCCCTAAAATAAAATAGCTGGGTATGAGTGAAAATCCACGTGAATATGTACTATCTAGTTTTTGGCCGAAAGGGGAAAAGGGTGATCAACGGTGCGAAGTGGCAGGTCCAGTCTCTGAGCCGGGCAACAAAAATCCAAAATAATCGTGTCTGGGTTGCGGGCCTCATCGATAAGTGTTTTGCCGGTGACTCTATAGATGACCTCAGGAGACATACACGAAAGACTTTATGGAAAAATTTTAGTAAAGTACTCGAAATTCGAAAAAATAAACTCTCTTTTGGGGAGCAGAAAATCCTGGTTTTCAAAGGGAGGATCTTCAGTCTTCTTTGTCCATGGGACCCTTTGGCAATCATGGAAAGCATACACGTCATGAACTGCTGAACAGTGAGTAAATGAAGGATCAGAGCTTATGGTCAGGTATTTGCTGCGAAATCTTCGAGAACCCAACACTCTCCGGAACATTTTTGTAGATCGACTTACGGAACCAATCCACCTGAACCTCCTTTCAGGGTTGGTGGCTCTCTTCGGAAGCCTCAGAGCCAAAATCGATTTCGATTTGATAGAACGGCGATATCACGCATTTGGGCTGCTCCGAGCGGCAGACTTTGCAAGAGAAATTAATGTTGATTGTCTGACGGTAATTGAATTTGGGGTCGCTAATGGGTCGGGGCTGCTTAACCTGTGCGAAGTAGGCAGGAGAATCACTGATATAACAGGGGTGAAGTTCGATATCGTCGGATTCGATACTGGGCTGGGATTGCCCCCCCCAAAAGACTTCCGTGATCACCCGGAGTACTATAGTCAGGGCGATTTCCCTCTCCAGGATAAGGATTTGCTGTTAAGAAAGCTTCCTGAAAATGCGCGCATCAATTTCGGAAACCTGGAGGATACAATAAAAGGGTTTTTGAGCGATGTCCGAGCTCCGATTGGTTTCATCTCTGTGGATCTGGATTACTATAGTAGTACAGTGGACGCTTTGACTATATTTAATGGGCCTTCTGATTTGTACCTTCCGATGGTGGTAATGTATTTTGATGATGTTAAACGAGAACTACACAATCGATATTGCGGTGAACTCCTGGCCATTGAGGAATTTAATAATGGACATGAATGCAGGAAAATTACCAAGTTCAATTTTCTCGAAAAAAGGCGAATATTTCGCAATGCCGAGTGGGTAGAGCAAATGTATTTTTGCCATATATTTGATCATGCCATTCGAACCAATGCCTTAAAAGCTAAACGGGGAGAGATTCTTACACGCCCCTAACTCTGCCAGGGTATGTTGAGGTTCCCGCCTCCGGTTTAAATTAGGGCGCGATACTAAAAGAGTGGAATAGTGGGTGCGCCATTTTCATAAATTACTCAATGGGTGTTTCAGAAAATCGTAAGTAAACCGAAATTCACCCTCTTTGGGAAATAGATTTAAGGATATGGCGGGGATATCGTTGTACTTTCGTAAAACCTCTTTGGCTTGATCCTAATAGTTCTCTCTTCCATTCGCGTCTGTGTGCTCTTCCACATTACTCTTCGAAATAATGACCGGAAAATAGCTAAAGGCCAACACGCCCAATACATTGTAACTGGGCAACACCTTATTGTGGGGCATGTTGCTGGATACCATCATTTTACCGTTGGTCTGTAAGAGGGCCGAACAGTTTAACCAGGAAATTACTATTTTCTGGAGGTTTCTTTAATTTTTTCCTCAAGATTTTCAACTAAATGCACATAAAGACGAGCGTGTTGCCGGGCGCTTTCCTCTTTGGTATACCGCTTGAGCACGGTAATTCGAGCCATCTTCACCTTGTCCACTGCTGGGGCCGGGTTACGGATGATATCAATGGCAGCCTCGGCCAACGCGTCAGGGTCTGATGGTTCGACCAAGGTCCCGTATTTCCCGTTGTCAAGAATCCCGGGGAAGGCACCACTGCGGCTCCCTAATAACGGTACCCCGGCTGCAATCGACTCCAATACCACCAAACCGAACGCTTCGTTGTATGAAGGGATCACCAAAAGGTCCATATGGGACATGATCTCACAAATCTGAGTCTGGTGACCGGCAAATTTGACGTGTTCCGAGAGTTGCAGGGCCACCACTTGGTCTCGGAGTTCTTGTTCCAAGCTGCCGACCCCGACGATCTGGAGGCGAGCGCCCGGTATTGCATCCACGATTTTCCGCATGGCCGCGATTGCCACCCTATGCCCTTTTTCGTATTCCAGCCGTCCGACAATGCCGAGTACTGGATGAGCGGGATTGGTTAGGGCTCGGATTTCCGGTAAATCGGTGCGGCCCACCAAAAAGCGTTTAAGATCGAAAAATTGGTCAATGATTTCGGCACGATCCCATTCGTAGGGTTGTAACTGTTCCTTCATCAAATGTTCAGCGATACAGACATAGGCTTTGGTGCTCGTGGCTAACCAGTGATGCACGGCACCCATAAGCGGCCGCAGAAACCATCGCGGTTTTGGTTCATCAAAATTAACCGTCATGATGATGATGGGCACGCCCGCCAATTTGGCTGCCAATCGGGCCCACACGTTGCAAAAGCCTGATTGCGTTTGAACAATGTCCGGTTGAATTCTGCGGAACGTCTGATAAAAGGCTTTGATAACTTTGATTATGCGGACCGGCTCTGAACAACGCGGAATGCCCAGTCCGAGCTCGTGGATGGGGCAACCTGTTGCCTGAACCGCTGCGCCGATTGTGGAGGTGGTCGGCATCAACGTCACCAATTCGAAACTGAACCGCTCGCGATCAAGTTCTTCGGCAAGGCCCAACGGAGAGTGTTCTCCTCCGGCATCGCGGTAAAACCCAAGATAGGCATACAATACCTTTATTTTGTTCATGAGAACAGTGAAGGATCGCCCTCAACTTGTTGAGAAAAAACGCGGTAATTTGCTCAGACCACCTGTTTTAAAGATGACCCTCTAGCTTGTTGGGGGGCGCTTCACTCTTGGCGAAGTTTGCGGGAGGGTTGGTCTCAATCCTTAAAAAATTAGCATAATTTAAGTGAAAATTCAGCCAAATACATAAGATTTCGTTCATAGGCGAGCATTCATCGGACACTTATCTAGGAAACGTTATTAGGCTTTCGGTTACTTAAAATTGGGTAATTCGGTTGGATTTCCATCACTGCAAGTTTCAGTGATATGCGAGAAGTGACTGGCCGGGAAGGTCATTGTGGGGCACCCCAGCTGCTGCACAGACCGTTGCATTCAGATCAACCAGATGCGGATTTCGGCCCTTGATCGTGCGATACGTTCCCGATCGCGGGACGATAATAGCGCGGGCGCCGGGGATGTGGTTTCCCGACCGCCCTGACCCCGCACCTTTGCGCAACACTGTACCGTATACCGGGGAGGTCACGCCGCGTAGATTCGTAGATGGTTCGTCACTCCATCGGATAACCAGGTCGGGAAGCCCGTCCAGTTTGGGGCCGGGAGGCAAATGGTCTCCGGGTCGTTCAATGCCCACAATGCACTTTTTACCATCAATGTCGCAAAAGGTTTGGAGGCCCTCGATGATCTCGTCGCAGAGCACTTTTGCTTCGGATTCGGTGACGATCCCATTCCGCTCCCGCCCGTGGATGTTAAGCCGAACCAATCCAGGGCCGTCTGAGGGTAAAGAAAAGGCCCGTATCGCTTTCCAGTCTTTCCCTATTGTTCCCAGTCGAGCTGTAAGTTGGAGTGAAAGTGAATCGGGTAGTGCATCTGCGACCTTAGATCGAAGCGAGGTGGGTACGATCGAACGCAGCTTCGTCAGGATGTCATTTCCAGATGACGTGTGGACGATGGTGCGGGGGTTCAGAATCCGTTCCAGCATCTCGGGAAGAAGATCGGACCGACATGTCTCCGGGCCCATTCCCTTGGCCCAGAATACGAGGAGATCTGCATTGTCAGGCAGAGTTTTTCTTATTTGACCAAGTGCTGCGTCGGCTTCAAGATATACGTCAATCAGGGATTTTTCCAGCAGACTCGTTCCGGTTGAGGACTGTCCGATGATGTCAACGGACGCGGTATCCCAAAGCTGGTGCCCCGCAAGGTGGATCGCAGCCATGTGCAACCAGAGTACATCGGGGGCCCTTTCTTCCATCAATCGTTCAACTCCACGAGCTAGGCGGCTGGGGGCTTGCAGGAGGATTTCCCGCAGGTGGAGGAGATGGTGCTGCGATGGCTGACCAAAGGTTTCCTCACCTCTAGGTGTCTTGCCAAGAAGGTTAAAGAGTTCCTTGCCCAAGCTCGGAGGACGCGACCACTTAGCCAAGTGGACGCGTGATCGAAACTGACACCCACTCACCACGACACCGTTGGCCAGTTCCTGGATGGGATGTTCGGGTGGATCAATGGCAAGGACTCGTTTGCCTGCTCGGTCCAGGCGTCGGAACAGAGTGTCATCTGACAGTAGCTCGTGAGACAATCGGAGCTTTTGCTCGGGAGCAGACCAGGTAAATAAGGAGTAAATCCCGTGCTCCGACAGATGTTGACCGGTATAGAGGGTGGCGTAAACCGCTCCATCAAGAAATGGTGGGTCGAGGCTGACGACCTCGCCTTCTCGTTGAAGAGCTGCGAGATGCGGCATTCGGTTGTCAGCGATCAACTGCTGGATAAGGGACAGCGATGGGGCCTCCAATGAGATGGCCGCAATCATGTTTTGCTCCCTATAACGGAATCAATTGAATAGGTGAAACCGAGGCCATGGCACCGGCGTGTCCTACTTGGAAGGAGACCAGGGGGTATGTCCAGGGAATTTGGCGTCTCACAAATCATTAATGGTTTCTAGAGAACCCTTGTAGAGTTTGATCATTCTGATTTATCTTCAAATTTTAAAAATGCCAGGTTTGAATCAGTAAAATCAATCTATTGGAGCTATTGATTTACCCCTCTCAAGAGACCAATTTAACCCTGGGTATTTTGTTTAAGGCACATTGGGTTTGCTCGTGTGGTCAAAGAGTCTAGGCCATACCTAGAAGATCTTAAATGAACATTTTGCCCAAGATTTTATAAAGGTCTTGCCTGGCATGTATTTGAAGTGCTATGCATTCCTTCAGAAACAAGTGTAAGTATAACGGAGATCAAGACAATGCACGATAGTTAGTCAGGGGAACGTTGGCGAAACTCCCCACCCCTAAATGCCATGGGTATGAGTTGTACCCCGGAAAACTCATCATTGCCATGCATGATAGACCCCTATGATGCTTTCAGCTTCATGAAAACTAATCACGTTTTCTCGTGCCAGCCATTAAGAGTAAAGGACCATAATCTAGCTTCACCTTCCTCAGAAATAATACGGTACAGCGTGGAGTACGAATACGAGTATTCATGTATAGTCTTATAGATATTGCCATTCCCCTCAAAGAAGGCCAAAGACAATAGCCTTTCCCTAATCCTCCAGGCTCCATTTCATTATAGGAGTAGAGAAAAAAGGCTGAATAGTCTGGAAACCAGACTACAACCCTATAGGGGGGTTCCAATGGCGCTTTATTGTTTTATCCCCCCTAGCCAATGGGTTCTTCCTCTTAAAGTGGACGATGAGGATGTTGGACAAACTGGTTCAGGCTATCACCGTCGCCAGAAAAAACCTGTGTTTTCCATGGAAAGAGACTACCGAAGACATAACACTCCACTCAGATGTCCTGCACTTCGCTTAACTTCGCGTAACCAGGATGGTTGGATTCAGTCTCCCGGTGGTGCATAATTTCTGTTCAGCCAGTAATTCTGGCTTCCGATATATTTGCGGAACGAATCTTGCTTGTAGAATCGACGAATTCTTGAGAGTAAATGAAGGGGATTTTTGTACAATCATCCAATAATTTGATGGGTATAAGTATTTGCACACTACATATCCTATTCACGAGCTTTTATGGGTCAATTTTTGAATAGCCATTTTCCTGATTTCGAGGAGTAGTCTGGGTCGTGAAAGGAGTTCACCAGATTCGAGCCGTTTTGCTCGATGTTGATGGGACGTTATATCACCAACAATATCTTCGTAGCCTAATGGCCGTTGAGTTGTCTGCTGCTCCGTTTGCGTTAGGTTCTATTCGGGAGGCTCTGGGTGTCTGGAGAATTTTGAAATGTTTCCGAGAGGGACGTGAAGCGCTGCGGACCATGAAAGATCCGCGTGTCCCTTTGGTGAGCTTTCAATATTCTCTTGTTGCCGAACAAGTCTATGTGACCTCTAGAGAGGTGGAGATGGTTGTAAGGGAATGGATGTACCGTCGCCCTTTGAAATATCTCAGGATCTGTCGACGTCGTGGTATGAGAGAATTTTTCCAATTGGCAGCCGAAAGGGGTCTTTATACGGGAGTTTTTTCTGATTACCCCGTAAGAGAAAAACTGCGAGGGCTAGGGATTCATGTTCCATTAACGGTGGAATTATGCGGAACGGATCCGGAGATTAATGCGTTTAAGCCCAACCCCAAAGGGTTTCTCTATGCCTGTCGCCTCTGGAATCTTGATCCAGAGCAGGTGTTGTATGTCGGTGATCGACACGACGTCGATGCGTGTGGTGCCAAAGCTGCCGGAATGCCGTGCGTCATATTTTCCCGCAGAACATCTTGCGGGTATGACCAGAATGCAAAAACAGAATATCGTTCTATTACTAATTTTAGAGGCCTTTGCGATGTTATTCACTCAGCCATCTAATGTTATTCGGATACTCTGGCCTTATGTCCAGATTGCCCGAATCGACCATTGGTTTAAAAACGTCTTTATGATTCTTGGCATCGTGCTTGCCCTGTTTTATGAGCCGGAACTCTTCGCCTGGAAAAGTTTTTTCCCATTGCTCGTGGCTATCGCAGCTACCTGTTTAATTGCCTCTAGCAATTATGTAGTAAACGAAGTACTCGATGCGCCTTATGACCGACTCCATCCAGTGAAAAAGGATCGTCCCGTTCCTTCCGGGAAGGTCAAGGCCAGCTGGGCCTGGATGGAATGGTTCTTATTGGGGGCTTCAGGGATCGTTCTTGCTTTTTCCCTAAATGCATATTTTGGGACGACAGCCCTGTTATTTTTGGTGAGCGGCCTCATTTACAATATTCCCCCGATACGGACCAAAGATCTTCCTTATTTAGATGTGCTGACTGAATCACTGAATAATCCGATTCGGTTGTTGCTCGGGTGGTTTGCGCTTGTAACCAATAGCATCCCTCCGCTTTCACTTATGTTGGCCTATTGGATGGTTGGCGCATTTTTCATGGCAACCAAGCGATTTGCCGAGTATCGGCGTATTGATGATCCGATACGTGCACGGGGGTATCGAAAGTCGTTCGGGTATTACACCGAAAATCGTTTATTGCTGAGTATGTTCTTTTATGCGATGGCTTGTTCCTTTGTATCTGGAATATTTCTTGTCCGATATCATATGGAGTTGATACTTTTTGTCCCTATTGGGGCGGGATTTTTGACCTACTATCTGAAGGTCGGCATGCTTAAGGATAGCCCTGTTCAAAATCCAGAAAAGTTGTACAAGGAAGGGGGGTTTGTTGTGTATGTTGGATTGAGCACATTGCTCTTTCTCCTGCTTATGTTTTCTGAGATTCCGTTTTTGTATGAGTTGTTTAATGTTAATCCAGCCATCATTCCCCCTCTTTGGACACTTGGTGGAAAGTAAGTGCGGTTATCTGTCTAGCCAAATGATTCCAGGATACCCGAGGCTTAGGTTTGTGTGTGTATTTTCGTTAGGTGATGGACAAGGCAACCACCAAAGATTCCTTCAGACTTATGCAGGGATTCCGAAGAATTAAATAAAACTTTGTGCTACGCGTGATCATTTCATGCGTTGAGGAAAATTGAATTCGTTTGACTGCAATGCCTTCCGGAGAAACTATACTGACATGCATGAGATGATCCCTTCACAGTTCTGGGATCCTTCCTGCCACGGGGGATGATTCTGCCCCAATGCCTGCTGAAATTGTGGAGAATCAACATAAGGAAGGGGTTCAAATATGAGGAAATTCCCGACCACGAATTATGTAGGCCTTTTGTGACATAGGGAATTACCAGCATTTGAGGCATCAGGAGTCTAAAAATGAATGGATATGAGGGCGAAATAAAAAATGGATGAAATGAATCGGCCAGATTTCTCCAGAGCCATGTTCGGCTTCTTTATTCTTCAGATTGGGTTGCTGATTTGGGCTGGTTGGGTCAATCAGGATTGGATCAGCACTGATGGAATTTCCTATATTCGAATTGCCCAATATTATGCATCGGGGCAGTTCGATTTAGCCGTTTCCGGTTATTGGGGGCCGATGTTGAGCTGGATCATTGTCCCGTTGCTTGGCTTGGTGGAAGAACCGTTATCCGCTGCGCAAATGGCCATGGGGGTGTCGGCGATTGTGTATCTCATGGGCTGTTTGGCGATTTTCCGGGTTTTGGGGATTGGATCCTCCGCGATGTTTGTGGCTCTCGGGATCGTTGTTTTTATGAGTGTCCACTGGGCGGTTCAAGGGATTACTCCGGACCTCCTGATGAGTGGCATTCTTTGTCTGGCCATAAGCCGAACTTTGCATCCTGAGTGGTGCGATAAGCCATCCGTCCAATTTTCTGCCGGGCTCTTATTCGGAGCTGCCTATTTAGCGAAAGCGCCTGGGTTGCCATTTGCATTTATTCTGATTGTGGCGGCAGGCTTGTTATGGACGGTTTGTCAGCAGGTTAGTCTAACCCATGCTCTACGTAGCGCTGTGATCACCATCGTTGGGTTAATGCTTATCGCTGGACCTTGGATTCTCATACTGTCCCTCAAGTACGGAAAACCTGTGTTTTCGACAAGTGCTGGAATTAGTCATGCCGTCATGGGTCCGGCTGGTATCCGGCGGGGACATCCCACTTTTTCTGACTTTCTTATTCCGGAACAGGGCCGGCTTTCATCCTGGGAGGATCCAATCTCGAAAAAGTACTCACACTGGTCCCCGCTTGAAAGCACAGAAAATTTTCGTCATCAATTGCGGATCGTTCATAGCAATGTGATGAAAACTATACGCATGCTAAAGGACTTTGACTGGCTGGGCATGGGCCTAGTCTCGGTCATATTCGGATTTATGTTTCATACTCCGTGGAGACAGAATATTCGCTCTGATCGTTGGCGATGGGCATTGATATTCATTGGGTGTCTTGTGGTGATCTATTTGCCGGGTTATGGAGGAGAAAGGCGATATTATTTTTCCGTCTACCCTTTTCTTCTTGGCGGGAGTTTGGGCTTTGTGGGGTATCTGGCCAAGCGTCGGTCCGGTCAGGAGAAAATTCTTCATATTATGGCATTGTCCCTTATTTCCTTATCTTTTCTCTTTCCCCTCGCTACCCAACCTTTCTTTCCGGAGAGACCCAGTTACCAGGCGGCCAAAATCCTGAAGGAAAAATTGAATGCCCTTCATATCAGGGGCCCAATTGCTTCGACAAGCGGGTTGGAAAATATTGATTCCTATACCGCCTTTCTGATGCACGTGCCCTGGCATGGTAGGTCGAAGAGGTCTCAAACTGTCGAAGAGGTGGAATCGTCTCTTGCCAAAATCATCATCGTTGACCGGGGGACTTTGGCGGATGAAAATCTTCATAATGATGCGAGTTTCATCAGCCTGGATGAAAAAATGTTCGATTCCCTCGGAAGGGATTTCAATCCTGGAGTAAAAGTCTACATCAATACAAAGATATAAATTTGCCAATTGAGCAGTTAAGAACCCGAGTTCTTTCATTAATTTTTGAGAATTCTGCACAAAACCTCCTAAACTGGAGGAAGATAAAATCCGTCCTTATGGGCTTGAAAACGCTGCAGACGTATCGGAGTGAGGGGGCAGGTGTGTTGGTAATCACTAGAAGGGCAATGAAATCTTTTAAATGCCCATTCACATTCCCCTAAAAAATGAGTTGTCCTTAACAAACCATCCCCAAAGTAAAGAGCCAACGACTTGATCCATTTAAAAAGAGGCGGGGAGTCACCAGAACATTAATGGGAGCCTGATAAGCCTTGTGACTCCAACCTGAATGGTGAGTACATATTAACGGACAGGGCGTTGTGATCGCTAAGGGTGTCATCGAATGGAAGGGATTGGGCATGGTCTGTGCGGATTCCTCTGACGGCAATTAAATCAGGTCCGTTTCGATGTATAAGGGTTAAAGCGTTCGCGTTAAGAAGCTCTTTCAAAATTTCTGCATCGCGTTCCTCATGGTCTGGTCGAAGATTCGTATCCATGCTGACAAGCAATGGTGCTTCAGGAGAAACGAAACACCTAATATCTGCAGTAAGCTGTCTAAACTGCAGAGTCCTGGCCTCAATACTGGCTTCATCACGACCTGCGTCCATATGGCTATTCAGTGCCCAAAATGTTGGGAATTGAACAAGCTTGAAAACCCCGGCTTAATTCAGGTCGGTATTCCAGCCTACAAAGGTTTTATGGTGTGTTGAGTAGATAGACTCAGGTTGTTCGCGGGCGAGCATCAGGAGTTCGGGACTCAAGCATATGTTGCTCATGGCTCGAAGAGGCCACCAGTCCCCACCACCGCTTTCGGTGAAAAATGGGTGATTTATCCAGGCATGTTTGGTGTATTGGGCGAGTTGTGCTGGAGGGACAAAGGTTTCTTGAACCAGCACAAGATCGAACTTGGAGGCTAGATCCCCAAGGCATGCGACCTCTTCTTCGGTGTGGGCCACGCTCAAGAAGAACGAATCGGAAAGAAGGTGGTCAGGAATATTAAATACCAAAACCGGGAGCCCATGGCTCACAGTTGAATCAGGAAGAGCTGCTTCCGAGAGGCCCGCTTGCTGTTGCCAATCCGGGCGACATGGTTTGGTGAATGTGGATTTCGTTTCAAGCTTTCCCAGGCAAGCGCTTAGCACAGTGAGTGCCAGTAGGGGGTAACACAACCAAGCCACCCTTCCATCAGCTTGCTTTCAACTTGGGCATCGGCAATCGCCCTCCCATCTATTTGAATGACAGTCTATAATTGCCCTACTTTTGTGAGTCGAATCTCGCCACATAAGGGGATTTGCTATGCATTCCACATAATCTTGTGGAAGTGTGAGCGAGGTTCCGTACTTTTGGATCCCAATTGAAAAAGAGGTTTTCGTACTCTTCATTTCACTTAATTAACCACCTTTTACCTTTTATTTTATAGGAAAGAGTATTCAAGGCATGGTGAACAGCCTCCAGCCTGACTTTCATTTTGCTGCGAGCATTGAGGGTGATCCAAGGAGAAGAGGAGGTGTGTTCTTACTGAACATTTCTTATTTTTACAAGGTATAAAGATCCCAATTCCCTTGGGTTTTGTCATTGATGGGGTTCATTCTCACTGGTTTAAGGGATTAAAGGACGGATATTTAAAGCGCCTCTCTTGGTTTTTTGAAAATGGAGGACCAAAACTAAAGATTTCGATGTTGTTCTAATGGAGGAGATTGCCAAACCTCGGAATTTGTTGCAAGAAAGTCTGAAGCTGGACTTTTATGAAAAAATTCATCACGGACTCGACAATCGCTCAGTTCTATCGACTTCCCAAGTATTGAGAAAATGCCTGATGTATCGTCGGAAATATCTTTGACCTTGTTCTACCCCACTTGGCTTGGGAAAGCCTGCCACCCACATTGAGTATGGATTCAGGTGCTTGGTAAATCGTCGAATTTCCCATCCTTTTCCTGCAGCATCACGACCTTGATTAGCGAGGTGACAAGCGGGAAAAATGGAAAATAAGAGGTTTATGTTGGCATGACCGTCCTCCCTCTTGATCGAAGTCTCCGCTAGCTGGGAAACGAAATTGTTTCAATTCCCGTCTTCTGATTTCTTGCATACTAGTTTCCCATTCTCGTGTTCCATGCAGGATTATGGTGTTCTAAAATATTTTCTGATGAATGACAAATATAGTAACAGAAAAGGGATGCTTACCCTTTGAGGCTTACAGTTGCCCTAGAGGCTGCAGGGTCAGGGAAAGGTGCGACTGCGTCTGGCTTTTGTCTCGCGCTGTACATGCTGTGAGGCGCCTCACAGCTAGGGCGTGATGATGACGTCGACAGAGGCAGGTAGACTGTCGGCACCTTGAATATCCGTGACTCTGAGCGTGAAGCGGAAGAGCCGTTCTTCGACTACGAACGGGGCCAAAAATTTGGCTTGTGCGGAATAGGGGTCGAGCAACGGGACTTTACTGCCTCGTACTTGTTCCCAATGGTACTGGAGAGAGCCGCCATCGGGATCATAACTTGTTAAGCCATTCAAGATGACCCGTGCCCCCGCAAAGACCGTTTGCGTTTTGCCGGGATCCGAAACCGGTGGGTGATTCGGTTCATCGTTGACCTCAACCAGAATATCGAGGGTGGCATCTTGATTGCGGTTTTTTACGGTGACCATGGTTTCCCCGTTCCCCACCAGCCGGAGCATCCCATTTGAGTTGACAGAAATAATATTGTCGTCGGTAGAGTGGTAGGTGGTTCCTGTGCTTTGGGCTCGAAGGGAACGGGTGATTCCGTCTGAGAATCGGCCAATCACTGGTAATTCAAAGGTTTTTCCAAGAAAGTCTACTTGGTCATACACTCGGGTTCCGCTGGCTCGTCCCAATCTCAGGGGCTTGTCTGTTTGAAAATCTATTTCGAGGAGTTCAGCGTTTGGCTCGATCTGAATCAGTATTTCATCAAAGATGGCTAAGGATTCATGTTGGGATTGTCTGCCACCCTGTTCGGCCACAGCCAAAAGCCGATAGGTGCCTATTGCTTCTTCGGGAATCAGGATCTTTCCGCCAAAGGCTGGATTGCTTTTTGCCGTGGCGACAAGGGCTAATTTTTCCTCGACAAATTCTCGCAGCATATCGTCAAACTCACCATACCAGTAGTAGTTCACCTTGGTGACGCCGGGAAGATTTTCTAAATCCAAGGCAACCGAGATATGATCACCTGACTGGTAAACAGTGAATTCTACCGGCTCAATTATGGAAAAGGGCCAGGCTGTGCAACATCCAAGCAGAAGGGTCAGAGCGGTTACGAGGACTATCGTCATGAGGGAGACACAAGGGCGGAACATGTTCGTACCTCACAAGGAGTCGGGAGCCAATAGACTTATCATACATCACCCTTCCAAGTGGGTGCATCTTTCACGAGAATGATGATTTTTTTGCTTGAGAAAGGTGGGGAAGAGAGAGAAAGGGAAGGCCTGGAACCGTAAATTTAAACAAGGCATGGTTCATATAGCAGAATGCCTTAAAAGTAAATCCATTGGGGCATTGGTGTATCTACATCGCCATCTTCTCGGCTGAATCGGTATCCTGGTCCACCTGATCAAGATTTGAGTGATTCAGTATCCAAGCGGGTACTGGACGAATATCCCAGATGATCCCGAAGAATTGGAGTCCCTCCAGTAGGTAATATGTGACATCAATTTCCCACCATCGAAATCCTTGCCGGGCGGAGCTGCAATATTTATGATGATTATTGTGCCATCCTTCACCTAAGGTGATGATGGCAAGAAGGAAGTTGTTCCGGCTATGGTCTGATGTTGCATAGCGGCGGCTACCGAAAAGATGGGAGAGGGAATTGATGGTGAACGTACCGTGCCACAGGACAACAGTCGAAATTACAAAACCCCACACCAACATTTGCCATCCACTCGTTCCCAAATTTGGATAGGAGCTCCCCAGCCAGTTTCCCAAGAGAAACAGGATGACTGCCAACCCAATTGGCACAATTGTGTCAAAACGGTTCAGAAACCGTAATTCTGGGTATCGCGCAAAATCTTTGATACGATTCAATTTTGTCGCGAGTTGGTCATGGGTTAAAAACCAACCTATATGGCTCCACCAGAGACCGCGGATGACAGGAGAATGAACATCTGCTGGTTTATCAGAATAGGCATGATGGTGGCGATGATTAGCCGCCCACCATAAAGGACCTCGTTGGGCAGCACTGGCTCCAAGGCAGGCAAACAGGAACTGCATCCCTCGTGAGGTGCGAAATGTTCGGTGTGAAAAATAACGGTGATAAAATCCGGTAATAGCGAACATTCGGACAATATACAAGGACACGGCAGCCGCGATTGCCACTGGACTCCACCCAACCCAAAAGACTGCGAGGACGGCAACATGTAAGGCCAGAAATGGGATCGTGCGCACCAGGTCTATGTCACGACCATTTTTATGGGAGGCTAGTGCTGTTGCTTCTTGGCTATCAAACAGGGACTTCAACAGTTTCCATGAGCCCACCATGATCCGCTGGATTTCTGGCATCCTCAACGCTCCTCTCTCATGTGTAGGGGATCTCGAGATATTTACAACTTACGATTCAGTGAACTTCATCGAGGCCTTCTTGTAAAACAGGGATACTCAGCTCTCTTAAGATAAAAGGAGAATGCTCAAAACTCAACAAGATAAACCAGAAGGAGAGCTCCTGGCAAATACAATTTTACGGAATGTGTGGTCTTTGGTATTTGGCGGGCTGGATATTCTAAAAGGACAGTTTAAAAAAGGCTGATCCGATTGCCCATCGTGGAGATACGCAATGCCTGGAATGGTCATAGCCACACAAAGATATTCCTTAAAACTCAGATCCCATCGTTATTTCTTTGATTGGATGTGGAAGGGTATTTTTTCGGGGCTTGGCATGTTGTCATGGATGCAATCTGTAACCTGAGCCTAGAGAATAATCAAAGGCCCGATCTAATTGGTCGGATCTTGGTAAGTTTCTCGAAACAGCGGGATGATTTCAAAGAATGACTATTCAGTTCGAGAAACGTATGAATATTGAATTTGGAAGGTGTAGGACAAGATTACGAAAGATGCATCCGCTCTTGTGAAGCCCTACTGAGCCCTTGTAAGAATGTAGTCTAACAAAAGCACCCCTAAATTTACCAATTTGTTCTCCATGACATAAGCATAGGGCTGCCATGGGTACTCTCACTTATTTTTTGCCGGCTGAGTGAACTCGGGAACATTTCCTATGTCAGGAAGTTCTGGATTGTAGATGAGGCCATACATGCACTCAAAATGGGTTGTACATCGCGTATGTATGGTATTTCGCTGAATCACAAGCGGACAATTTCGGTGTTCGGTTGTAAGTAAACATACAAGAGAGCCTATAGGACCAAGATAGCCTCAGTTGAAGCCTTTCCGATATATACAGCTGCCCGCTGAATATTATTCATGACGGGGAGAATAGCCAAAAAGACCTTCCGTTGGCCTCAATTAGGAAGCTTTCGATTGACGAGTGATGATCATCAAAACAATTAGAAATACCTAACCATCCTTCTCGATATTTGATCCTATTCTTGGTGTGGTTCATGTGATCGTTGCTTTTCAATCAGCACTGATGCTGCGCGTTTGGCAATTTTGGCTGCGTTGGGTTTTTGAGACACTTGGGCTGTCACGATTGCCCCTTCCAATAAAATTGCGAGTTCCTCGGCTAACTGCTGAGGATTTCGCGCTTTCATCTTAATGCAGAGCTCGAAAATAAACTCCGTCATCATCCGTTTGAAATCGCTGCAGACGTAACGGAGTGAGGTGTCGGGGGCAGAATGTTCACCAACGGCATTGATAAACAGACATCCATAAAAACTCTGTTGCGAAAACCAGGTTTCCGCTACATCGAAAATAGCCAGCAAGCGAGTCTTTGGAGTGCGCGCCTTCCTTTCTACTTGCCGCATGAACGAATTTCTAAATTGTCCGTCATAGTGTCGCAACGCTGCGAGTACCAATTCCTCTTTTGAGCGGAAATGCGCGTATAAGGTTTTTTTTGTCACCCCCGAGTGTTCCACGATGGTGTCGATCCCCGTGGCATGGATCCCGTTTTTCGCAAATAGGGGCAAAGCGGCCTGAATGAGTTGCTCCCGTTTTGTGGTGCGCAAGCCTTTTTGCTTCATTTACCTAGACCTTCAAGACTACTCATATAATTTTGTGGGCCAACAAATCACTCTGACAGGCATCTATCATCCTTGTTTTTGAATCCCAATGGTTTGAGCAGTGTTTCCTAATGTTAAAGCAACTGAAAAATAAGTGTAACGAAACAAAAACTCAGATGACTAGGGTTCATAAAGGATACAGATCTGTATACTAAACTTTACTAACCCTTCTTCTTCAAAAAGGAGATCCATCATGAAAATGATGAAGACAGTCTTTGGGTCCCTGTTTGTCATGTTCTTGGCCATAGCGGCTACACCCGCCTTCGCGGGGGATGTTACCAATAGCACTCCTGGAATCAGCGGTTATGACCCGGTTGCATACTTCACAGATGGTAAACCGACAAGGGGATCCGGTTACCACGTGGCCGAGCACAGGGGAGTGACCTATGCCTTTGCTACCAAAGAGCACAAGGAAATTTTTGAGGCCAACCCCGGGAAGTATGTGCCCGCGTACGGTGGATATTGTGCCTATGGTGTGGCGGTCGGGAAAAAGTTCGTGTCCGATCCTGAAGCTTGGAAGATCGTTCAGGGCAAACTGTATTTGAACCTGGATCGGGATATCCAAAACAAGTGGGCCAAGGATATTCCGGGCTACCTCAAACAGTCCGAGGCCAATTGGAAAGAAATCAAAGATAAGGCGCCGTCGGATTTATAAGGAAACTTGACTGAGGCCCGTCACAGCCTATGTGACGGGCCTCAGCAGTTTTTTAGATACCAACTGTGGAGGAGAAGTATATGAAACTGGTGGTAACCATAGGAACCGTCCTCATCCTGGGTTTGGGCAGTCTGGCAGGATGGGCGATGACGAATGAAGCCAAGCCATTTGCCCCCAACGTTCACCCACAAACCGGGGCCATCAGTGTTCCTGAAAATTACAGGGAATGGCCCACTCTTGGTACGTGGGCCCACGCGAAGGTGGAAGGTGCACCTGGTTTGCAGGAATACCACGTTGTGTATACCCAACCGGGTACGATCAAGTATTACAACGAGAAAAATCGGTTCCCCGACGGGGCGGTGTTGGTGAAAGAGCTTCTCAATGCCGATACCATGTCGATGACTACTGGCCCAGCGGTCGGTCACGCCACCACCATCAAAGGCTGGTTTGTGTTGGTCAGGGATACGAAAGGGCGATTTAAGGAATCAAGCCTGTGGGGTGATGGTTGGGGATGGTCCCTCTTCAATCCTGATGATCCTCAACACACGGTATCCAAGGATTACAAAATAGATTGCCTTCCGTGTCACACCCCGGCCAGAAACCTCGCTCGAGATAATTCGGTTGATGCGGACAAATGGATTTACTCGTTTGGTTACCCTGTACTTCAACAGAAATGAAAAGTGTATACCCTGCTTTTTTCCCCTTGATTGTATGGAGGAGAGGTAGAGTCGAAGAGAAAGATAAATGTTTATCTGTATGAGTCAAGATTTCATAAAAAATTGCTCCTGGATACCTCCCAGCCTGCTGGGGGTCTTTACCTGACAGACAGCGAGTCCGATGAGTGTTAAGCCGCCAGCATTTATTCCTTCCCTAACGGGAAACGAGTAACCCATGCCTGCAAGGGTCGATGCACTCAAATCAGATACGAGCCATACCGTGCTGTACGAGGGAGTCTGGATTCGCGAAGTCTGTTTCCGTCAAGGACGCTGGTTGTACCTTTGACGGTCCTGCGTTGCAGGCATTTGAGCGTATCTCGGGAGGCCTGGCGTCTGTCTTGGCAACAAGACAGAGATCGGAGGGATCCATCTAGAACGGGCTGACGAGGAAGCGCCCGAATTGCTCGCGGCGAATCGTCATATCAAAGGCTCCGGTATCAAGCTTCCACGGATTTCCGAGGGCTTCTAACCCGCCGGACTGCCGTATCGGAACGGATGCGTATGGTGGTGTGGCAGGAAAAGCGGTTGATCGCCCACCTAAATCGATTGATATTCCGTTTGGCCATATTACGAAGGGACGAACGGGAACTTGAGGAGGGAGACCTAACTCCCTGCGACCAAACAAAGTCTGTCGGTTCGTAAGAATGTCCGACCCAAAGACCAGATAGCAAGGGTCCGTCAGCTGCGAAAGGGAAGGCATACAGCCAAAGGAAGATTTTGGAAGTTGATTGGAATCACAAAAGACTGTTGAGCTTCGATAACCAAACTCTTCAATTCAATTGAGCTCGCATCTAGAAATTCGAAAGTAGGAGAGTAAATGTCTGATGTCTTCTCTAAGGATTAGGGTGCGGGTGTATCCCTCATTGGTGGGGCGTTCTTCGTGGCCAGGATCGTGTGGACGGCCTGGGAGGCTTCTTTGACCAGGATCCCCATTTTGGGGTGAGAAGGTTCAAGGTCCACAGGGAACCCATAGTGGCGTAACCGTTCGCTTGCCAGATGGCCAATGGAGGCAACCATCATGCGATGAAGCGCTTTTCGGAATAGGTTAATCTTTTCGTCCCTTTCTAACACCTTGACGAGATGTTCTACTTGGATGGCGTTGGTGATCAACAAAACAGGAATGACCCCATCCATGACTTCTTGAAGCAGATGTTTCAGAGGTGCCAAATCCTCAGGTAAAGTCCACCGATAGACGGGAACCGGTCGGACTGTTGCTCCCCGTTCCCTCAGGCCTTCTAAAAATTCCGGGTTACTGACCCCATATTCCTGGACCGCGATCCGTAAGCCCTGGAGCCCGTCGGGGTAGGATGCATCAAGGGCAACGAGAGTATCTTTCCAGGTATTGGGTTCGGGGACCAGGATGTTCGGCTGAATCCCGAGTTGTTTTAATACCAGGGTTGGTTTGGGGCCCCGCACCACAAGCACCGTGTTGCGCAAGGCGCCGGTGATTGCCTCAAGTGCATACCGGGTCTGCACAACGTCCAGCAGAGTTCGAAATCCTACTCCGGTGAGCAGGATCAGTATGTCGACATGACCCGCCAGCAAGGAGTCACCGCATTCTAGCGCCTGGGGATTGTTCGATAGTGGAAGTTCCCTCATTGATGGGGCGACAACGGGCACGCCTCCGTGCCGGACAATCAAGCGTTCCATTTCGGTGGCCATTCGGCTTTCAAGAGCCCCGACCCGGAGTCCTTGAAAGCCGACATTGGGTGGTTCACCGCTCATGGGAGTACTTCCAGAGTGGCAAACGGTTTAGCGAGTTAATGGAGCAGGTAGATCCTGGGCGCATCTGAACCCCGTGGAATTATTGCGGTCCGTTGGAAGACTTTTGATCCTCGTAAAGATTCGGACCTGGGGTGTTTCCCCCTGCCAGCCTGAACTCCGCAAAACTTTGTATGTGCCGGTTTCGGGTCCTGGGGGATTCCGGGCAGGACTTTTGGCGTAATAGTCCGCTTCGTACCAGTCATCCACCCATTCCCAGACATTGCCCGCTACATCGTAAATACCATAGGGGCTTTTACCTTTCTCATAAATACCCACCTGGGTCAACGTGGCCTCTCCCCGCCAGGATTGATTGAAATTCAAATGTTCCAGCGTGGGTTCGACGTCACCCCAGGGAAAGCGCCAGTCGTTCGGCCCTTTGGCGGCTTTTTCCCATTCGGCTTCGGTGGGAAGGCGTTTCCCAGCCCAGTGGCAGTAGGCTTCGGCATCATTCCAGTCCACGTTGATGACCGGAAGGTCGGTGACCGATTCGGGCATCATGTTCCCTTTCCACAGTCCCTTTTTTTGATCAGTCGGATGTTGCGGAATGCGGTGACCGGTTTCGGTGACAAATTGAAGATACCGGCCATTTGTGAGCTCATACTTATCCATATAAAAGGTGTCCACAAACACGTCATGATTCGGGCGCTCGTCCAATCCCCCATCACGGGCCGCTTTGGGTACGCCCATGGGAAAAACTCCTTCCGGAATCAAGACCATTGGCGCACCGTCTTTTCCGATAATTTCTTGAGGGGGCTCAGAAGCGCTCACAGTACCGGAAATTGCCACGATGATCAGTAGGCACGCTCCTACCCCCATACACCCGATGTGTTGATTCCTCATTCTTCCTACCATCTTTTCCTCCAATTTTTCTGACAGGACAGCAATTTGTGAATTATTCCACTTATAAAATACCATAATTCCGGTTGCTCATGAATGATAGGTCAAAAGTTCCGGAGGAAAAAGTTGAGAAATGAGGCCAAACTTGGGCTTCCCAGAGATCTGGTTGAGCGTCGCCGGAGGGAACAGTTGGTTGTGGTCGGTAGAGGCCTAAGGGAAGCACAGATTAAGGCGGAACTTTCAACACATCTGAGGTTTCTTCGGCAATCGTTCGGCAACTTGCTCCGTCTCAGGGTCCTGGGTATGATGCCTCTCTCCGACAATACTCGTGAGCGATGTGGTCTCCCTCTTATCCATTGACGGAATTGAGATGCAGACAAAAAGGAAAACTCGTGGTCTTCGACATTTGGCCTTGCGGGTCCGGGATGTTCAGGCTTCCCAGCGGTTTTATGAACGACTGTTTGATATGAAAGTTGTGTGGAAGCCCGACACCGAAAATGTCTACCTCAGTACGGGCTATGATAATCTCGCGTTGCATCAAGTGACCTCTGAAGAGTTAAGTCAATTTAACCTTTCCCAGATTCACCCGTTGGATCATTTGGGGTTTATAATGGATTCTCCGTCAAGTGTGGACGCGCTGTTTTTCGAAGCCACGAAACAGGGGGTCACAATCGTGAAACCTCTGAAGCAACATCGTGACGGTAGTTATTCGTTTTATCTCTCGGACCCGGATTTGAATACCATTCAGGTGTTGTTTGAACCCTCAATCCACTTGCATTAGGGAAGAGTCGAACCCTGGGGGTTCCTTCCTTTCACAAAACACGACGGGGTTTTCTCTCCCACTTACCTTGCTATGAATCCTTGGACGACCATTGATCCCACGCAGCTAGTCGGACTGAACCCCTGGGTCTGGGTTCAGTTGGAGAGTGCCGAACCGCCCGGACCTTTCCCGTTTTTGGGCGGGGTAGACCCGGAGGTCGTCAACAGTCTTCATCAGGTGCATGAGATCATGCTGAGTGGCATTGAGACTGCCATCAGCGACATCATGGCCAAACGGGCTTCCCTGGATGACCCTCAATTATCCCGTCGTTTGGAGGATGCCTATGCGGAAGTGGTGCAAAGCCGTCCTCCGTTACAACGACATATTCAGTGCGGACGGAAATCCGATGGGACCTTTCATTGGACCTATCCTAAAAATCCCACCGCCTCGGCCAGGATGACGTATGGAGGATTGCGGATTTTTAATTCTGTATCGCGGCAAGCGATCCCCTTTGGGTTTGAGCGTCCCATCGGGGCGAATGTGGGGCATTTCCTCGGTTTTCTCAATGGCCGGCATACGATGAGCGAAATTCAAACGGTAGCTCAGGCAAGGGGGCGAGATCTGGAGCGGGAATTGGCGCAGCTCTTTACCCTTTTGAAAGACCATGATTGTCTCGCCATCGCTCCAAATACCTCCATTGAGGCACATTGGCGGAAAGTCACGATGGATCAGGACGTGGTGCATCTGGGTCATGCGGCTTTGATGTACCGACACCAGGATAGTTTTTTATGGTTTGATCCCTGGCTCATGCCATGGTTCGCGGAGTCGCCTGTTCCATCTCTATGGGCCAATCTCCTGCCGCGCCCGGCTGGAATTTTTCTCACTCATGATCATGACGATCATGTTGATCCTCGTACCTTGTACCATTTACCCAAGGATGTGCCCATCTTTGTGCCGAGTCGACGCAACCGGAAGACGCTACATTATGATTATCTGTCCCTTCTCAGAGAATTAGGTTTTTCGGAGGTCAGGGAGTTAGCCCATGGGGAAAGCTGGCGTGTGGGTGACGCTCAGGTGATATCGGTGCCGTTTTTCGGTGAAGATCCATGTGATGTGGAACTTCCGCGAAATTGTTATTTGGTGACGGACCGCGGGCGGAATACGCTGGTGCATGCCGATAGCGGGCCGACCAATGATGGCCGCTCGGCTTTGCAAGACAGGGTTATGCACAATCTAGTGTCACAATATGGTCCGATTCCCTTGGTTTTTGCCTCCCAACAACAACTCAAAGAAGTCCGGAGTTATGCGGCATATGCCTGTCTCTCTCCTCCGGGAACCTGGTTGGAGGTGGGAGAAAACGGGTTTTTGACCAATGCTTATTTAGCCGAATTGTGTCGAACGGCTCAAGCCAAACTCTTTGTCTCCTATGCGACAGGAGGTGCGGATTGGTATCCCGATCATTTATCGTTTATGTTCAGTGGGCGTAATCCCGCACGGACGGCTTTGCTCACCGCGAATTGGGATCCTCCTGAAAGTCTGAGGAACGAACTGGAACCGTTTGGCTGTCGCTATCATTTCGGGCAGGCGTTTGATGTGTTTGGAGCCGGACCCGATGGAAAAACCCGGGTGTCTCACTTATCGGATCAGCTGGAACCGATCGGGTTATATCAGTTGGATCATGCCCCTCCTCCCTTTCTACGAAAGCATCGTTAGTCGGTGCCAGCCGTAGAACGGGTTGTAGTGCGTTAGCATGAGCCTCAAGAATTCCCGCTTGGCCTCTTCGGGTAAGTCCGGTATGATTGAACCTCATGTCTACGGGAGGCAACGATTCATGGTGCAGGAATCTGAAGACCACATAGACTATACGGAAGAAGTTGCTGTTGTTGGCGTCAAAGTCCGGGATCTGGGGGAAGTGAAAAAAACCCGGACCGATGATCATACGGTGAAAGTCGGTGATTGGGTCTTGTTGAATTTAGATAACGATCATACCTTTGGTAAAGTCTATCTCCCTCCTCAATTTCTCCCGTTTAGCCCTCCGATGCGTGTGATGCGGCAGATTGTTCGAAAAGCCACTGAAGAAGATGAACGCCAGATTGCGCGCCAGCTAAGATTGGCCCAGGAAGGTGAGGAATTTTGTCAAGAGCGCATTGCCGAATTGGGGCTTGGCATGACGTTAGTTGAAGTGTTTGGTTCGTTTGCCCAGCGATCACTCACCTTTACCTATACAGCCGATGATCGGATTGATTTCAGACAACTGGTGAAAGATCTGGCCAGGCGATTTGGGTGTCGAATTGAGATGCGCCAGATTTCAAGTCGAGAAGAAGCCGCTCGACTGAGTGGCGTTGATACCTGCGGATTGGTGCTCTGTTGCTCAAGTTTTCTAACTGATTTTAAGCCCGTTTATCCTCGAGGGCGGGCAGACGTACCTATGAATGGCATGGATAGCCATCGGATCGGGGTCTGTGGCCGGATGAAATGTTGTTTGTTATATGAAGAAGAGGGGTGGACCCTCACTCGACGCAAACCACAGCCTTTAATTCGTCCCACAAGACGATGACATTCTGGTGGTCAAAAACGTGGGTCCTGAGTAAAGGGGTGCTGAGCCAGATCTGGAAGGTGGGAAGGTTTTCGTCATGAGTGGAGAAATGACCTACAATGGGGGTAAGCCACGATTCGTTATTTATGCACATAATGCAACCTACGATAAGCTGCATCAAGTGGCGACGCTCGGCTTAACGGCTTCGGCGATGGGGAAAGACGTCATGGTGGTGCTGTTGTTCTGGACCATCAAAAAGTTGGCGGAAGGCCGGTTAAATGAATTGGATTTTCCTCCGGAATATGCCGCCCATGCTCCCGAAGTCGCGCGGTTGATTCGTGAACGCAAAGTTCCGCTCATCTCGGACATGTTTGAGGAAGCACGTCAGGTCGGCCAGTTTAAATTAGTCGCCTGTAGCGCGGGGCTTGAATATATGGGAGTCGATGCCAAAGCGGTCACTCAAGGGGTCGATGAAGTAATGGGCTTGCCTGCAATTATTTCTGCCTGTTCCGGTGCGGAAACCACCTTATTTATATAACTTTTATCAGGTTTGCTTCTTCTAAAGTATAGTCATTTCATAAACCTCTGCTTTATTCATAGCGAAAAGATGTAG
>JAGQKG010000089.1 GCA_020430245.1 Nitrospira sp. | reverse complement strand
GAATGGCTCGTAGACGTGCTCCCCTTTCTTTTTTTCGCTCTGCTCATCACCGTGCTGGCCAAGGTTGGCGTGATCATCTTGGAGATTGTGTATCCGCAGGAGGAAATGGTGGCGGTATACGCTGTGGCGGCCGAGACGGGAGGTTTCATCTACCTCGTGGCCAAGTCGACGGACAAGATGTTTCTGCCGGACGTCTCATTGCTGATCGAACGCCGGGACGTTGCCGGGATATTCGAGGGGAACAGGCGCCGTTGGACCTGGATCGGTTCCATCTGCGTCCTGTTCTTGCTCGCCGTCTTTTTCTTTGGCAAGGACATCCTTTTGCTCTTCGGCGAGGAATTTGTCTCCGGCTACCCGGCACTCTGCATCATCGCCGTCGCGACTTCGGTGTGGACCATGGCATCCATCGCCCCCTCCTACCTCAAGTATGTCAAGAAGCAGAAGTTCGTCCTTATCGCAACCACCCTCACCGTGGTGGCCCATATCGGTCTCTGCATCCCGCTCGGATACTGGTTTGGTGCGACCGGTGCAGCCCTTTCTTATGCCATACCGGTGATCGTGATGTATCTGGCCATGGGTGTTATCGCCACCTATGAGGCGAGAAAAATGAAAAACCCAGAATGAAAGGCAGTGTTTCCGGTATTTCATGAAACTCCGGAAAAAGGGATTTCAATGCGTGGTTCAGAAATGAGAATATGCCGTCATCCCTCTGCCCGCATTTGAAGGTCATCAGAAAAAAAGGTATTGTCAAGTTAAGTGAATTTGAACACACATAAGGCAATACACAAATTCAGAACTCATTGATTGTTCAACATTCAGGTTGCCGAAATAGAGAATCAGCTCAATTTGACTTGAGTTGACCATACTCGATCCGTACATCGGGCTTCTGGCTGCTTGAAACTGAACTTGAAAAAGAATTATTTGAGGAACCCGAATCTTTTGTGTTTTGGCCTTTGGCTCGGTATAAGGTTTTCTAACACAGCCGCGGCAATAAGTTGATTGTATTGTGTGGCCAGGTGAGACAAATTCCAAAATCCAATAGGGAGTGGGACATCTTTGCTAAAGCAGGAAGCCGCCTTCCCTTGTTGAATCATCCCGGCGGTTGCGTCGACGCATTGTTCACCAATTGAAAAATAATACCCAGCTTGCCCGCCAATGAACAATGTATCGGCGACGTTCTGTATGGGTGTTTGAATATCAACAAACGCAATACGCTTGCTCTCAAAATTTTCAATCCGTTCTTTCAATGACCCATTAAAAATCTTTACTAGCGCGCCAATTTCACTGGCGACCTCATGCCTGGCTTCAGGGCCCTCGACATCCGCCAGTACTCGCGGGGTGAGCCCTAAATTAAATTGCCCAAGAACCAAAATATTCTTGGCTCCGAGGGACATGAGCCGTTCAATTCCTTCGGCAATCTTCCCGGGAATTGTCACCGCTATCTCTACAAAAAATTCTTCAGGTGTAATAATCCCATTTTCCAATTGAAAGAACGCGGCGCCGAGATCATTGGCACCCGTATAGACAATGACCAGTGTATGGTCATTGATCTCAACTTGCCTTAAATCCCGATCCGCTTCAAACAGATCAATTTGTGTGTGGAAGGCCGGAATAATGATGGTCGATCGCAAAACGGCGTTTGCCTCTGCGTCCGTCTCACTTTGGTTGGTACGATATTCATTTTGTCTGGTAAAGATGGACTCTTGGAGTGATTTCCCATCAAAGGTGCAAGACAACGGAAAGAGATTCACATTGGCACACCCCTCGCCTGAGAGCGCGGAGTAAAACGCATAATTCACAGATTGTCGAATGCTAACCTCAGAAAGAGGGGTATCATTGAATTGAATGATCCAGGGGCGCAAATCAGCCATGCCCGCCAATACTCCTTCCAAGACTCCATTATAGACAAAGTATTCTGTCCAATTGAGAGAGCGGTGGGTTTTTTCCACGCACCCTTGGTTAGAACACAATGGCAATTGTGGAGGTAACGTTAAACGAAATAACCGAGTACCCACTTTGGTCGGTGGAAATCGTAAATGGGTCCCAGGGAGAATGCGATCATGGCGACGGTTCACTGGATTCGACATCGGCACGTAGATATTATTGAAAATACCGCTAATCGAAGTAAAATACTCACCATCCAAGGGTTCCCCATCAAATGTCAGACTATCTGGACCATTTCCAAAATCGGTTAAACTATCCCCAAAAAATATCACATTAGAAAAATTGCGTTTAGAAAAAAGAGGTGGATTTTTAGCATAGCTGACAGTCATTGGAGTAACGACTGTCATAGCCACCATGACGATGAATGAAAGGCATGTCTTCGAAAAATGGTTTGGAGTATGCAATCTCATATTTCCCTCCTTAGATAAGGAAGACAGGCATTGTCAATTTAACTTGATGGTGTCAAAGAGGGACAGGTTTTTTCTCTCCCTTTATGCACACACTGCGTCCTGCCAAACTCGAAATGCCTGCGTGCGTAAGAGCCGATAGTTGACCGCCTGCAAGAGGTGACGGCCAAGACGAAGCAGGTTTTGCGTCAATCCATGGAGTGTAAGAGACCGTTGCGCTTGGTCAGATGAACGAAATCCTCGCATCGCCCGTTCTTGCTGTCGCGTCGGTTCGTGCGAGACTTCCGCGTGGTTATTCGCATAGGCGTGGTTGAGGTGATACACCGAGGGCATGATCGTCCGATGAGCCGCATCATAGCTTCGGAGTTTATCGGTGACCAACCATCGCGGTTCACCTCCTTGACCTTTGAGCAGGCAACGGAAAAAACGTTCCGCTGCGCGCTGATTGCGGCGAGGCTGCACCAAAATATCCATGACATCGCCGTCTTGATCGACGGCCCGCCACAGATACTGGCGCTGCCCTTGAATGGTGACAAAGACTTCGTCGACATGCCAGGTATCACCGAGACGGCCTTGGCGTTCTTTCAGTTTCCGAGCGTAGTCCGGCCCAAACTCCTGACACCACTGGCGAACGCTCTCATCCGTGACGGTGATGCCTCGTTCGGCCAGGAGTTCTTCCACCTCACGGAAGCTGAGGCAGAATCGATGGTACAGCCAGACGGCGTGACTAATAATTTCAGAGGGAAACCGGTGACGTTGGTAGCTGGGTGTTAGTTTGTTCATGCGGCCCAGTCTGCCAAACCTGAGTCAAATTGACAATACCGTTAGGAGTATTTCCGCAATGCGAAGAGAGGCCGGTTTTGCAGTAGACTGTTTGGCTGTGTGCGCAGTCAGCCGCGAACTTCTCTCTGCCGACCTCTGATCCTACCTATACTTTCTAATGGTTGTGGGTGATTACCCGGCTATCGGGTGGTCAGCTACCTTCAATTTTCATTTCCGACTTTAACAGGGAAAATACAGGGAATTTTTTTTGTTGGAGAGTGGGACTTTTTGACCAAAATGGCCTAACTCTCAATAAAAACAAGAAGTTTGGTTTTTCACAGTTTCGCGGGAGATTCCAAAAACAGGGAATTAACAGGGAATATAGTTCCATCGAATGGTGTGGTTGGAATGCTAATTGGATTTTTCCCTAAAAGAGGGTAGCTCTGCCAACCCTGGATATTCCTGCTCTGGGAGCATGAATTAGGAATTCGCTATGCACAGCTTTGATGCCGCCTGGGCTGAGAAGTTTGCCGAGGGTGGTCAAGAAGGAAGCAAAGAGGAGAAAAATAATCTTCATGTTGGGGAGTGTAGGGCAGGGGCCGATGAGCCGCAAGGCGATGGAAGGTCCATTGCACTGCCGAATTAGGAATTCGAGACCCACAGGTGACGTCGGTAGCTGGGCTTGGGAGTTTTCATGCCGCCCAGTCTGCCACAAGCGAGTTAAATTGACAAAACCCTCTCTCCACTATTTGACGGAGCCTCATCAAATTAACAAAAAAGAGCCAAAGTCAGAAATGTACTAGCCTTATCCAATAAGATACAACCTGTATATCTTTAGATACGTTTTTCTTGCCTGACAACCTCGTCCACATAGTTTAGTTTTCCTTAGCTCCTCTCATTATTTCCCTTTTTGCAAGTAATTAAATAATATTTTCCTTACCTTACCCATTGCAAAGAGAAAGGAACGATGGGTCTGGAAAATGCAAAACATGGCTAAGAGAACATAAGAGTAATAAGTCAAAATCTCATACTTTGAAGTAAGAGTCTAATCAGGACAATTACTGGTCCCAAGGCGGTGAGACTAGACGGGGTGGCAGGCCAAACCGCGAGAGAGTGATTCGTATTTGGCCTAAATCATCTTTGAGGTTGATCTGGATAGGGTGTTTGTTGTCCAGTATAAAAGGGGAGTTAAAGCCTATAAGGAGGTTCTTATGTCTAATGAACTTATTGGAAGCATAAGCGTGGTGCCATCGAATCCCCGCCCTGCGGAATCGTTTCGGGTTGAAGTCTTTGATAAAAATGGTGCTACCTATAGCAATCAGCCTGGCGTTGCCGTTTACATCGATGGTGTGCTGGGCGCTATTCGGCATCTCCAGGCCCCTAGAGCGGGGACACGGCCCATTCTCGTTCGGGTGAAAAAAGATGATACATCCCAAGTCTTGGAAACAGAAATTAGCATTTCCGGTAAACCGTTGACCTTTCGAAACAACAAAGGCAAACATGAACCGGCAATGCTATCTGTTGAGCAGGTCATGAGCATGCCGTATGAGGTGGGTTTCACGATCGGCAATCCGCAATCCAGGTCAGGAGAACTACGGGCAAAAAATTTTCGCTACATGCCTGTCGCCAACGTGCTGGATGAACTGTTGGGTGGCGACAAAGCCAATCGCCCGACATTGGCACGGACCATCATTGATAGCGAGCATGTGCAAAGCGTAACAACTCGCAAGACGATAACTAACAAACAAAAGTTCACCACCCGTCGAGCTGAAGTAACAACGGGGATTGTCGACATGGGAACTGTCGATCTGAGCGAATTGTTCAGCAATAGTGGTGGCAGTCAAGCTAGTTTCGAATGGGATTTCGGCGACGGAACGAAAAAGACAACAACTTCTCCTTACGTCAAGCACGATTACTCGCACGCGCTCACAGCGGATGACGAAGTTCTGTATTTCGACGTTCGCTGCCGCTCGGTGCGGGACAATATCGAAGTCATCCGAACGCTAGTTCTTCATTCCGCTTATGTGCTGTGCAAGCAACACGGAACTATCGTGCCGCCGGTTAAAGCCGATATTTATGCGCACAAAGCCATCGGATCATTTCACGGAGTGCTGGAAGTTACTAATCTCGAATCGGTTCCCGTGACGATTACTGCTCAAGCCATAGTACCGCTTACCGACAACCCGGATGCTCAGGAAAGGCCGGTATTTAGAAACTTAAAAAACCCAATTTCGCTTCCTCCGTTGTCGACGACGGTGGTTGGTGTTTATCCGCGGTACCAATCAGCCAGTTCTAGAGGTATAGCCAATGCCCTTGGTTCCTTGAATTTATCCAGCTCTATTGGCTCTGTCGGTTCATTCAGATCCCTTGAGTCCATCAGCCCCGTCAGCGTTACTCCGGACCTTGAGGTTCAAGGCGCGGGGCTAGTCGGGAAACCTCAACCTGATGGTGATGTACCAAGAGACGCTTCAGGCTTCACAGTTTACTTTGCCGGCCAGAGTGCCGATGGAACCCCCGTACGTTTTACCCATGTCTTTGAAATCCATATGGATGAAAGGAACAAAGAGCCGCAGTGGCCCGAGGTTGACATCCCACAACTGGGCAGGCGTCCGTGGCCGTGGGAAGAGGTAATGACGACCATCGAGGAAATCCTTTCTCAGAAGAGAAGCCTGGCCGATCAATTAAAGGTTATGGTTGAAAACGAAATTGGTCTTATCGCTGTAAGCGCCAATAGCCAAATGCTAAAGGGAAAGAACACGGCATTTAAAGCTGCTGCTCGCGAATTAACACAGGCGGGACTTGTGCCCATGCAGACACTTGCACCTCAGTTCCTGATCGCGGCGCCACGAAACACCACGGCAACGCAGGAGGTAAGATCCCGTCCTGAGGCAACGGCCACCACGAAATTGCAACCATTAGCACCTGCCACCAACCCGATCACTACACGGAGGACCAAAAATATCGTTTCGAAACCCCTTCCGGACATTTCGAAGAATGTGAGTTGGGAGAGAACGACAACATTTTCTAGCGACTACGGGACGATGCTCCTATTCTCGAAGCAAGGTCCACCGCCTCCCGGTCCGGTGGCGGAAGGCGAAATTTGTGATCCGGACAACATACCCAGTCTAGACCAAGCATTGGCTGATGCGCAGCAACTCGTCTGTCAACTCTCTGACGAAAAAATGGAAGTGTTGATGCCAGCTCGCTTCATGAACGGGCGCAAGGGAGATATTGTGTTGTCACCTGGTGGACCAGGATTGATCGGATCATTGCTGCGGGAGGTAGACCCTCCCCAAAAGTATTCCCATTCTGGAATAATGACTCGAAATTACGACGAGGTTACACACTCAACCGCGAGCGAAAACCGGATCTATGACTTTCTTGTTGGGACGTTAGATGATGGCACGGACGGTATTCGTCCGGACATTCTCCAATGGATGTGGCCTGGGGTTGTCACCCAAAAGGTTGAAGCCGCAGTATACGGCGAAAACTGGACGGATCCGGAAAGCGGCAAAAAGTATTCAATTTCATCCTTTTCCGCTCACGCTGTCGGAGTGACCCACAACGACAATTTCCAGATCGTACCTCCATTGATCGTCAAACCCAATCCGACGCTGGAGACCAGTCAGATTCGGCAAACACTGCATACAGTATCCGCTTCGGCTCGCGCCGACGGCGCAAAAATCGATGACAGTGGAACACTCATTCAACCGATCAAGAGTCACTACCGCTTGTTCTGTTACACGAATCCAGCCATAGGATTGACTGATGTCGCACCATCGACATCCCTTTGGGCTACAGGTACCTACCCGTCGGTCTGCTCTTCATTTATCTGGATGGCGTTAAAAAGGAACAACGTGAGACTAGAGGGCGATAATGACATCGTGCACCCTACGGCTCTCGAACCTGTGGATGTAAATCTAGGTGCAGGTGTACTACCTACGACGAAAGACGGGCTCTATTGGTATACAGCCGTTGAGAGGTTGGCTGCAGGAACCTGGCTCTACAACGAAATGCATTACAAGGCGTATGAAGAAGCAGGGTGGTTCGGTGATTTGCTAACAGATGCTGCTGATGATGTTGGCAATCAACTGGTGAACACTTTTGCTCTTGATGATGCATGGGGAAAGGATCATGATGATTGGAAAGATACTCAAGATGCCAACGCCGTCAGTCCTGATAATATCCTGTTTTGGGATGGGCCGAACCAGGGGGGTCTTTATGGCTATTCGGAGCCACTCATCTATCGAGAACCTCGGGTGGAAATGTACACCGTAAGCCGTTGGAAAAAAGTCCTTTCGCGCGGAACGATTACTGGCACAGTGCGCCTAGACAGCCAGTCCGTACAAGGTGCCCTTGTTAATCTTTATGACGGTATGTCGGATTTCACGGATGGAAGCGGAGTCTATTCAATGTCTGACGTACCGTTTGGTTCGTACCAGATGACAGTCTCGAAAGTCATCGGAGGGGTCTATTACTCGGCTAAAGTGAATGTACAATTGGACCAGGAGGTTCTGGTCCTAGACCTAGACCTGGAACCTCCGGCCGACCGATACCGGCTTGCACAACTCTACATCGATTTTTATGGTAGAGAAGACGAAGATTGGCCATGGGACGACGAAACCACGAATCCGGGACCCGAGTACTATGAACTCGAGTTGGGACCTGATAAGACATCCAACTCCAAGTACCGCGAGTACAAATGGGGAGGGGAAGCCAGGGTTGAATATAATGTTACTGTATTGCTTCTTGTGGATAACAGCATACAAGTGAATGTAAACGCAGTATTGTATGAGGGCACGAGCGAATCGACGAACGACCTGGATGGAACAGCGTCGATCAGTTTCAATGTACCGAAGGACCAGACAATTGCGGGGTATATTAAGGTTGTCAATACTGACGAAGACGAAGAGGATACCTATGGGGAACTTACCCTTAGCGTCAAGAATGCTCAAAACAACAACTGAGCATGAGCAAAAATAATACTCGTAAACATCCACATTTAGGGTTTTGTCAATTTAACAATCGATGGACAAAATGAAACCGTTTGACGCAGTGGATTATGCGCACACCGCTTCCTGCCAAACCAGAAACGCCTGAGTTCGTAAGAGCCAATACCAATAGTTGACCGCCTGCATTAGGTGGCGACCGAGGCGAAACAGGTTTTGCGTCAATCCATGAAGTGTGAGAAACCGTTGCGCGTGGTCCGGTGAACGAAATCCTCGCATCGCCCGTTCTTGCTGGCGCGTCGGTTCGTGCGAGACTTCGGCTCGGTTGTTCTCATAGACGTGGTTGATGTGATTTGCGGAGGGCATGATCGTCCGATGAGCCGCATCATAGCTTCGCAGTTTGTCGGTGATTAACCATCGAGGTTCACCTCCTTGGCCTTTGAGCAGGCGACGGAAAAACCGTTCGGCTGCTTGCTGATTGCGGCGACGCTGCACCAAAATATCCATGACATCGCCGTCTTGATCGACCGCCCGATACAGATAGTGTCGTTGCCCCTGAATGGTGACAAAGACTTCATCGATATGCCAGGTATCGCCTAAGCGGCCTTGGCGCTATGTGAGTTTTTTCGCATAGTCCGGGCCAAACTTCTGGTACCATTGACGAACGGATTCGTAGGTCACCGTGATGCCTCGTTTGGCGAGCAGTTCTTCGACTTCACGGAAACTCAGGGAGAAGCGATGGTACAGCCAGACGGCATGACTGATAATTTCAGGGGGAAATCGGTGACGTTGGTAGCTGGGTGTTGGCTTGTTCATGCGGCCCAGTCTGCCAAAAGGAAGTGACAATACCTTCTATTCCTATTCGTATCGCTTGACTCGGCTCGCTCAAAACAGTAGAGTCTTTTTTTTGCGTATCTGGTGCGGTGCTAAGGTGGGGTATGGGAGGAGGATCTGCCACACACGCTGTGCCGGTAGGTTCCCAGTCAAGGGTGCCTAAGGGTATGTCACCGTCAATGCTCCTGCGGCTTACCGGACTCCGCGCCATTCTTTCTAGGACCACGGGCGATCCTCGAGTCGTTATCGCACTGATCGACGGCCCACCAAAGGTGGATCATCCCTCCTTACTCAAGGCCGCAATCTCCCCTGTAAAACTCACTGGTCGGTTCGCGGACGGAACGTCTAGGGCCCACGCTACTTTTCTGGCCTCGATGTTGGTTGGGAGGGGCGAGGTTGCGCTGGGTCTGTGCCGCAGTTGCAAACTTGTGGCTATTGCTGCCATTGACAACCCTTTGCTGGGCGGGCGGATTTCTACTCCAGCAATCGCTGAGCGCCTTGCCGAGGCCGTGTGGATGGCTCTACGGCGAAGTGCCGATGTTATTCTATTGCCGTTGGATATTTCGCCCGGAGCCGACGGAGCGTGGCAGCCGCTGATCAGGGCGCTCGCCGATGCGGAGCGTCTTGGCGTCAGGACCATTGTGCCGGCGGGCAACGAATCCGGTCCGGCTTCGGCGATCCTGGCCGCCCCGGGCGTCGTCCCGGTTATTGGTGGCTTGGGGCCGGCAGCGCCGCATAGGTGGGGAAGCGCGGTCGGACGGGCCGGCATTTGCGCGCCCGCGTCAGACATACCGGGTGCGGACGCAGACGGTGTCTACACCATCCGTTCTGGCAGTAGCTTCGCCGCAGCTTTCGTGGTCGCCGCGTTCGCTCTCTTGAGATCGCTCCGGCCGGAAGTTGAACGTGAGGTGCTTTGGTGGGAACTGATTAATCCGTCATCTCCCGAACGAAATCTGGGAAGAGTTCCGGCGCTCGACGCTGGCCGCAGTCTCGAGCATCTTGAAACAATCCATTTCTGAGGAGCGTGTCATGACCGACAAGAATGAAGCCGAGAGGGCCCCTTCTCCCGAACCCATGCCCGTGCCACCTCTTGAGGGCTCCGGAGTCGCACCTGTGCATCCCTGTTCCCAATGCGCGCCGATGACCTCCACTCCCCTGGGCCATCTCTACGCGATCGGAAAGTTGGAGGCCCGATTCCCGTCACTCGGAATCGAGCGCGAATTCCAGCAGCGTCTCGCAAGCACCGCCCAGACAGAACATGCCGAGAATAAACGGCAGGTAGTGCGGCGAGTTCTTGAAAACTATCCCTATCTCGCATTGCGCATGTGCTATGTGCTGATGGTATCGGGCTATCCCGCCTATATTGTAAAGCCCGCAGGATCCTATCTGAGAGAATCGCTCTTCACTGCCATCGGCGAGAAGGATCATTGGTGCTCGGTGATCGGCAGCGTTGGACCGATGGCCACACCCGACACTTGCCAGGGAGTTCTCGCGCCAATAGCAGTAGCGGATCAGATTTACGCCTTTTCGACCGAGGAGTGGCTAGCAAGCCTCAAAAAGCGCCTTAAGAAGGCCCTCGATAGTCACAAGATCGAAGGCAAGACTTTCGATACTACGGCGCCTGACCTCTTCGAGCGGGTCATTGGATCCACAGAAAACCTCGGTGCCACAGATGCCCATCGCGCTTTGAACTACGCCGTCATGCAGCATCCGGGCATCTTTCTCGCCGCAGCACAGAGGATCGGGCGCCAAACGCTCGATCGTATCGAGACGCGGCTCATCAGAGGGCTCGGTCCACGGCGGATCGTGGCAATTGTCCTGACCTTTCTGGACATCTCCACCGGTGTGCCGGAGCGACTGTTCTGCCGTATAGACATTACCGAGGAATGGCCGTTTGTCGCCGGAGAAGGGGGATCTACGCAGAGTCCGCTCGGCCTAATGCCGTTCGTCGAGAATGAGTTGTTTGGCCTTGCATAATGAGAGGTTGAAGAAATGTCGTGGCGGCACACAATGGACGATGTAGCCTTTACCGGGCCGACATCCGGCCGCTTTGCGCTGGCTTTTGGTCGCGCTGCGTGGCGTGGCGTGGAATACAGCGTGGACGATGATCCACGTCGGCATACCATCACCGTGGCCGGCAATGCTGAAATCATGGACGCTGTGCGAGGCTTCGCTGGCAGTCTGCCGTTCGCGGCAGACTGGATGTGGGCCGTCGACAGGTTCGTCGATCACGTGCAGCCAAACGCCTTCCTATTCCGGGTTGACTGGCAGGGCGAGCATCCATTGGCGGCGACGCTCTATTGCCGCTTTCGAATCGAACCCGCCAGTCGGGCCTTCGAAGAGGCTATCAGGACCGCCTATCCAATCCGGTGGACAGGCCCGGATCCCGCGCCTGTTGCTGCGGTCCTGAGGGTTGCGGGTCCGAGGGGAGTCGGTTTGCGCGTAGTCGCCACCGGAGCATGCACCGCCGCGGTGTATTTCCGGGTTCCCGAGATCCATCCGTCCCAAGCGGCCCCGATGGTCACGGCCTTGGTAGGTGCGCTTGGCCTTCCCTGTCATGTGCCGCTGCTCATCGAAGAGGATATTCGCGGGCTCTCCTCTGCAAGCGGGGGAGTGGTAGGTTTCGGGCCGGATGGGGAAGGAGAAGTCACTCTGAAGCTCAACCCACCCAATGTTCCAATTGCACGTGCCCTTGCCTTTCTGGCCGCCAAAGGGGCGTCGGCGACGAGGCTCGATGCCATCCGGAATCTCGCGGTTTCGCTCCACGCCACCAGCTTCAGCTATCTTGGAATGCGATACGGCGCCAACGGTTTCGCAGGTTGGCGCGTGTACTTGTCCCTGGAACCATTCCGTCTTTCTGTTCCTATGGCTCCCCGGCTCACGCTTGAACGCCGGGCTTTGCCGACACTTCGGCTTCCACACGAAGACTAAAGGAGGTTGCCATGCTGCCTGAATTTACCGGTCTATGCGCCAACAGTTTTACCAAACCCGCCGTGCGACTGGCCGGGTTGTGGGATGTTCCGGACAAGAAGACGTGCGAACCGTTGCGCACGGATACCTTCTGCACAGGGCTCGTGCTATGGTGCAAGGATGTCTATTTCTGCCGCAGTCCGGAAGATTTTTTTGGATCCGAGGAGACACGGACTCCTTATCCTTGCGGGGTATGCGTCGGGATCACCGACCCGAGCGACTGGTGACAAAGCTTCTTTCCGAGTTCCGCCGGACGCTTTCTGAACACTGACGCATTGCGAGGGTTTCCATCGTGTCTAGTCTCGAACAAGAGGTGCGGCTAGCCGCTCAGTATGGAATTCATTTCTTGCTCGCACGGCAGGGGCGGGACGGCTTCTGGCGTGAGTACCACCTGCCCCCCGGTCCGAGCGAGTATTGGGCGACAGCGTGGATCGGGTGGTGCCTGTATGAATGTCGATACACCAGTCCACCCAGCCGCGTAGCTTTGGCCAACGCAGTAAGCGCCGTATGGTCGGGAGTGCGCGACGGCGGTTGGGGTTATAACCGATCAACCGGCCCGGACGCTGATAGCACGGCGTGGGTATGCCGATTTCTCACTGCCCACGGAATGCCATCAGGCTCCTTTGCCATGCAGGTGCTCGGACCCTTTCTCGATTTATGCGGTGGTGCCCACACCTTCCGCGAACCCGGTGCCGGCTCTTGGGGGGAGGCTCACGCGGACGTCACGCCGATGGTCGGCCTCGCTCTTGCGGAGGCGGGCGGCGTCACGGCGGAGTCGATCTTGGTTATGAGACGGCGGGTCATCCGAGACCAGAGACCGGACGGAAACTGGACCAGCTTCTGGTGGGCAAGCGACGTGTACGCCACAGCTTGGTCGCTTGTTTTTCTCGCCTACACCGGAGGGATTCCGGCCGTGACGGCGGGCCGTGCGCGACAGGCCCTGCTCAGCTTTGGAGCTTTAGTCGACCTCACCGCCCTGGAGCTCAGTCTTCTTTTGATCGCGTGGACCCGGCTCGATCCGACGGCAATATCGATGCTCGATATATTCGAGCGCCTACTCGATAGCCAACGACCCGACGGCGGATGGCTGCCTTCTCCTCTCCTGCTCGTACCTGAACGCTTCCCTGAGGCGCAGGATTCGACGATGGTTGCTCACGCAGACGGCAGCGGCCTCCTGACGACCGGTCTTGCATGCGTGGCGCTCGCTTCAGCCTTGGCTGGCTACCTCCCAGACTCAGCAGGTCAAACGTGTGGTTCATTGTTCGAGAGGAGATTCCGGTGATTCTCTGAGCGTAATTTGCCGCGGCCACGGCCCGCTTCGACGAACGCTTACCCTAGGGGCGGGATGGGAAATTGGCAATAGTGAAAGGAGAACCGTTTGGCCTGTCCCTTCTGAAAAGTCATCCTCCCGATTTAAACACATTATGAAGACTCATATGGACGTCATGTCTGCAGATTCCGGCACTCGTCCTTCCGGTGCATCTTTTTTAAGCGAAAGATGGGTGCGGCACTTATGGTAGTATGCCAAGTAATTTCGTAAGACACGATGAAGGTGATGCTCATCGAAGATGATCAGGTGGTCAATGCACTCCCGCCGCACTGAGCCGATGAGCCGTTCCACGTAAGGATTCTGCCAGGGTGAACGCGGCGCTGTGCACACCTGCTCGATTCCCATCCGGGCCACCCGCCGCTGAAATTCGTTCCCGTAGATCCCATCTCGATCATGTAGTAAGTACCTTGGTGCCGTCTCGAAGGGGAAGGCTTCGATGACTTGTTGGGCGGTCCATTGCGCTGTGGGATGGTCGGTGACATTGATAATGAAGCTCCGAGCGACGTTCGTGGGCCAGCACGATGAAGACGTAGAGGACACGAAAGGTGGCAGTCGGGACGGTAAAGAAATCAATGGAGACGAGGTCGGGGAAGTGATTCTTGAGAAAGGTTCGCCACGATTGTGACGGAGGTTTTTGGTTCCGAAGCATATATTTTGATACGGTCGCCTGTGAGACATGGATGTCGAGTTTGAGCAGCTCCCCATGAATCCGCGGTGCTCCCCACAAAGGATTGGTCCGACTCATATGTTGGATGAGATCCCGTACTGCGGGATCGATGGCGGGACGTCCGAGTCTCTGCCTGCGGCTTTTCCATGCCCAAAACTGTCGGAAGCCCTGTCGGTGCCAGCGGACGACGGTCTCGGGTTGCACGATGAGGAGCGTCTCGGACCAGTGCCTCCAGATTCGTGACAGCATGACCCAGAACATCCTGTCACTGGTTGTGAGGT
>JAGQKG010000088.1 GCA_020430245.1 Nitrospira sp. | reverse complement strand
CATTTCTTGGACGGAATCGATCATCGGCCAGCAACTGGCTGAGCATCTCCCAAAAGACCTCGTCATCGATAGCCGAAAGAACGCTTACACCACTTCGTTCGGCCATGAATCGTAACAGTGCCAGGGGACCCAGTATGTCAAATTTCCAATCGGGGAAAGTTAATGTACGTCCCCGGTGAGAGACCTCTAAAATGGGCTCCCCTTCGTATCGACTCTGATGATAATTTCCCCGGCTGGATTGAAGATGCGCATGGATAATTTCAGGAGCCACGCGACTGGGTTCATAGGCGAAGGTGGGATTGGCTGGAGCATGGCAGGTACTGACAGTGTAACGGGGCAACCGCCCTTTGCTCTTCGAAAATGTTTCCAGGCCCATGCCTCCCCAAAACTTGAATTGCAATACTTCTGAAGAGAAGCCCTGTAAATACCCTTCACGCTCCGGACTTTTATGATAGACGCCACCAACCCGTGAACCCGGCATCAACCGATCAAACGCATGCAGGATCAGCGGAGTACGTTGCGCCCGGAAATATGGGATATAGTGATCAACCAATTCCTGTTCAAAGGACAAATCTCCAGCTCCGATATCTAGCAGGGAGGGTGTGATCGTCTGCCGTAACACGTCATAGGGGTTAGACGCACCTCGAATAATTTCTTCACATCGAACCACCGACAACTCCTCCGGATTTTCCCCTCCCCCCCTTACGGCTAAAATTCCCCACACCAGAAGTGCCCGAACGGCTTTGGAGGGGGGAAAGCCGGTGAGTTCCTTGAGGACCTGATTGCCCTCCTTGCTCCCGATAGGTTGGGAGAATTGGTGCAGGGCAAGACTTAGGCGTTCGCAAAGGGTTGGTTCAAGAGGGGCTACTTGGACGCGCTGAATCAGGCGGGGAATCATGACTTGAAGGGTTTCGGGACCCATCAATTTCCTACTCGCCTCCCAATGGTGCGGAAAGGATTCACGGCTGGCTTTGATTTGCCCCCTAAATTCCGCTACCCCGAGTCTCTGCTCATTCATGAGGTCTCATCCGTTTATGACAAGAAGACCAGTCAAATACTCCACGCACCTTAGCCGCTCTGAATATACTGATACAACCGTGTTGCTTTCGAAATATTGCCCACAGGGAAGAACTATGCTACACCTTGTTTCGTCATGATCACGCATTATTTTCCATGTGCAACACAACACGTTCTCTCCCTATTCCTGGGCCTCATTGTCTGGAGCACCATCACGGGATGTGCGACGTCACAAGCCAACCCGACATTTGGAGTCAATCAGATTTACGATGTCTCCAGGCAGCAAGCCACCACATTCGACGGTCTGCTCCCACAGCTCTTAGCCGCCGATGTGATTTATATCGGCGAAGAACATTACACCCCCTCACACCTTGAAGCAGCCCAGAAAATCCTGAGTGCCCTTCTTGCCCATGACCGACATCCAGCGCTAGCCATGGAAATGTTTAGTTGGGATGGACAATCCGGACTAGACCGGTATGTTCAAGAATCAGAATTTACGACAGAGCAATTGATAAAGGATTCACAATGGACCACGAATTGGGGTGGAGAATTTGCCGATTATCAACCATTAGTGACCTTTGCCAAATCCCATCAACTCAAAATCTTTGGGCTGAATCCGCCACGCCCACTTGTTCGATCAGTCGCCACGAAGGGATTAACGGAAGCCTGGCAAGACCCGGACATGCGAAAGTGGCCAATTCAAGAAATCGTGACCGATGATCACGCGTATGAGCAATTGATTTTTGAACAAATTGAAGCGTGCCATCCTGGCTTGCCAGATCACGTGTATCGTCGGATCTTCGAAGCGTCCATCTTCCGGGACGAGGGCATGGCTCAGATTATTGCAAATTACCTCAACATACGATCCGAAACGGACAAACCGTTGGTGAGTTACACGGGCGGAGGTCATATTCAGTATAAGATTCCTGTTCCTAAGCGTGTTGAACGAAAGCATCCCGGGGTCAAATCCATTACCATTTATCTCGAAGCATGGGATCCATCCAAAGAAGAAGAGGTTCGTTCGGAGTTGCAAAGCGGCATTGCAGATTTTCTCTGGCTTACCCCCTTGGGCCCCAATGGACTTCAGCCCCGTTGCGGTTAGCTATAATTATCACCAAATTTCTTGTAGGAATGAAGGAGAACCAACTACATGGGCGACCCGATTATCATTGCACAACGAACCCCCTACGTCCTGGATATGGAACCAGGAACCTATTATTGGTGCCGATGTGGCCGATCCAAAACCCAACCATTTTGTGATGGGTCTCACACCGGAACGGACTTTTCGCCTATCGAGGTAGAACTCAAAGAAAAACAAAAGGTGGCTTGGTGTGGGTGCAAGCACAGCAAAAAATCCCCATTTTGCGACGGCACGCATTCCAGACTGGAACCCTAGAGTCTTGAGGGATGCCCTCGTCCTTTTGAAATCAACTAGGTTTTGAAGGAAAAGAAAACGGTTGCCTAGCTTTTCTGACAGGTAGACGTATAGTGCCCACATATTCGCTTACTGACGAAATCAATTTATAATATAATTTTTTTACGTACTATAAGCTAGTAATTAAAATTTACATATTTTTAATTATTAAATGGCTTGCATCACGGAAATAAAATTTACTACAATCCACCACGATTGTGGATAAGCTGAACCAGCTATCTGAAACTATCCACAATAAATTAAATTGTGTGAGAATTTTTTCAATGTCCGAAAGTGAGGATTTTCGTATGAATCGGATTACTGCCTTTCTGAGTGCCTTTCTCGTATTCGCCGCAAACCCAGCTTTTGCCAATGAGCCCGGCGGAGGATATGAAGGGATTACGGCCATGTACTATGGAATGATCGGAGTTATTTTGGCCTATGGGGTCTATGACATTTTCTTCAAAAAGTCATAACGCCTCCTCCATTCCCTCAATCGCCTTACCAGAAGAATTCCCTCCTTACCCCTCTCCGTTCAGTGGGAGGGGTGTGAGCTGTCTTTGGCCTTCGTATGGCTTCCCCCTGTTTTGAGTAAGGGCTCCAAAGTTCGAAAAACATTCTGAGCCACAAGGGTATAGCCTTCCCCCGTGGGATGAATTCCATCCGCCTGATTTAAGCCAGGTTGAGCAGCCACTCCTTCTAGAAAAAATGGAATCAGTGGAAGGGTCAATTCCTGGGCAAGCCGTTTGTACATTTCAAAAAACTCTCCCGTATAAGCTTCACCATAATTTGGTGGAATGCGCATGCCCGCCAAAATGACCACCACTCCTTCGTTCTGCAATCGGTCAATTATGCTGTGAAGATTGATATAGGTCTGTTGCAAGGGTAGCCCACGAAGTCCATCATTGACTCCCAATTCTAATATGACAACCGATGGCCGATTTTTTAAGATCCACTCTACTCGTCGCACTCCCCCCGCTGAGGTTTCTCCACTAACTCCCGCATTGACCACCTCATAGTGAAATCCTCGTTCGTGCAACAGTTTTTCCAATTGAGCCGGATAGGATTCGTCCGATGACACGCCAAATCCAGCCGTTAAGCTATTACCAAAAGCCACAATTTTAGGAAGGGTTTCGTTCTTTCGCATCCATGGCTCGGATGAAGCTTGGTCGACCGGGAATTGGGCTCGAGAGACGACCGAGTCCGAACTGGGATTCAAGGACTCAGATACATCCTGAGGGGGACTATCTTGGGGGTCACACCCCCAGATTCCCAGACAGAAGAGCACGAGGCCTGATAGGATATACGTATACATAATTGCCGGGTTATGTTTCTCAACTCTATCATTCACCATTTGAACCTGTTTGTGTAATCAACGTGAAGATTCCTTTATCCTCTGCATCGTCTTCGCTCTCTTTGCACTCCCAAACTTCATCATCCGAGCGTCTCATTTCTGTCAATCATCTTGGAATGGAACTTCGGGCGGGAAGTCAGTCCGTCAAGATTTTACAGGACATTTCCTTCGAGGTCTTTACTAATCAGGTGGTTGCTATTGTCGGACCCTCGGGAAGCGGTAAGTCAACTCTCCTGGGATTGTTGGCAGGCCTCGACCGACCAACGCAGGGGTCTATCTGCATTCACCAAACCGACATCACGACCTTAACCGAGACCGAGATGGCACATTTTCGACGCAAACACATTGGCTATGTGTTCCAAGCCTTTCATCTCATTCCCACGTTGACGGCTCTGGAAAATGTGGCACTCCCTTTGGAATTGCAAGGAATATCCACGGGCACATTACGAGCCAAAACACTTTTACAATCCGTAGGACTGGAACATCGTCTCCACCATTATCCGGTTCAACTCTCTGGTGGCGAACAGCAACGAGTGGCCTTAGCCCGAGCCTTTATTGTCCGCCCTCCCCTTCTTCTTGCCGACGAACCCACCGGCAATCTGGATAGCTCAACCGGTGCATTGGTTATTGATCTGCTGTGGGAACTTCATCAGGAACACGGCAGTACTCTCGTCTTAGTCACTCACGACATGTCATTGGCCGCTCGCGCACAACGTATCCTAACCTTGCGGGATGGAGCAATGGTGAACGAAACGTTACCTCCGTTATTATCTTCCGGCTCAGAGGCATGATCCCCGTTTCTATCAAACTCGCCTGGAGGGAAATTCACAGCGCCTGGTCTCGTTTCCTATTTTTATTTCTCTGCATTGCACTCGGTGTCGGTGCCATTGTGGCCGTGGACCTGTTTGCCGTTAATGTCGCACAAGTCATTCTTGGAGATACCCGTGCTCTATTAGGCGGTGATGTCGAGTTAGCATGGCGGCGGGCGATTTCCGACAAGGGTCAGAAGATACTGGACTCCCTCGCTCACCGTGACATCATCCTCTCACACGTGACGGAAATCGCCGCTATGGCGACGGTGGGCAGCCCTACTTCACAAACGCCTCTCCCGAAAATAGCCTCTCAATTGGTAGAACTCAAGGCCATAGACTCGGCCTATCCCCTCTATGGTCGGTTGGTAGCGGAACCTGATCTCCCGACCGCGCAACTTCTGAACCCTCTTCAATCCGATTGCGGTCGTTCGCCGTGTTTTGGCGCACTTGTGCAGGAATCCTTGCTGATCCGGCTCAATCTTACTGTAGGCAACGAACTGCAGATTGGCCAAGGGAATTTCATTATCACCGCCGTGCTGAAAAAAGAACCGGACAGGATTGCCAATGGGTTTAGTTTGGGCCCGCGGGTCATGATTTCCCGGGAGGCACTCAAGGCCACCGCGTTAATCCAATTCGGAACCCGGGTTCAGGAACGATATCGCCTGTCTATATCCGACTCCACCTCTCTTGAGCCTTTGATGGGCGAGTTACGGGGTCGCCTCAGCCAGGAAGGAGCCCAGGTCAGCTCATTTCGCGATGCCCAGCCACGACTCCGCCGGTTCCTTGACCAATTAAACCTCTATCTTGGTCTGATTGGGTTTACGATCTTATTGGTCGGTGGAATTGGAGTGGCATGCACGATTCAAGGCTTCCTCACGCAAAAAATTCCGATTATTGCCACACTCAAAACCCTGGGAGCGGATTCTTCACAAATCATCCGCCTCTACCTCACACAAAGTCTCATCCTGGGAGTAATCGGCAGTCTTCTTGGGGTCATTGTCGGCATCGTGCTCCACCAAGGCTTGCCCTTATTGCTTCAAGACATTATTCCTGAAACCATGGCCGTGAATCCCACTGTCTCTCCCATTCTGCGGGGACTCGTTCTCGGCACCCTGGCCACACTTGCCTTCTCACTTTGGCCTCTGCTGGCCATCCGTCATGTCTCTCCGGCATTGGTGTATCGACAAACTGTAGACCACCAACAGAAAATAGCCAACACCCAATCCAGACTAACCCACTGGCGGACCATCCTTAAACATTGGTGGAATGACCGGGCACAGGTCATGGTCAGCCTCAGCATGCTGATGAGCGTGACCGGCCTGGCCATGTGGCAAGCCCACTCGCCGACTCTCGGGGTATTTTTTTCCGGTGCTTGTGCAGTGTCAGTTCTCCTCTTACTCGGAGCCACCGGAATACTGTATCGCGTTCTCCGGCATGTGCCGATACCTCAGCGGTATTTATTACGTCACGCGGTGAGAAATCTTCAGCGACCTGGAAACTTTACCAAAGCCATGACATTGGCCATTGGGATTGGCGTCATGCTCATGACGACGCTGACCATTGTGCAACGGTCACTACTTGATCTGATTGGCAATCAAATCCCCTCTCAAGCACCATCATTTTTTTTCATAGACATCCAACCAGACCAGTATCCCCAATTTGTGAAGGTGCTACAACAGAATTTCCCCGGTTCACCTTATAAATTAGTGCCTGTCGTGCGGTCTCGCCTCACAGCCATCAATGGACAACCCATCGATCCTGAAGAGCATAAAGGCCAACGAAATGGATGGTATTTCACCCGGGAATACGTATTAACGGCATCCCGGGACCTTCCAAAAGATAACGTTCTTTCTCAGGGAGAATGGTGGGATCACACCATGGAAGCGGACTCGGACGGAGCGACCAGGATCCCTTCAGATTTCCCCTTGGTCTCTGTGGAGGAAGACGCCGCAAAACATCTAGGACTGACGCTGGGTTCAACCTTGACCTTGGATATTCAAGGGGTGCCAATTGTCGCGAAAGTAGGCAGTCTTCGGCAGGTCGATTGGGGCAGTTTTTCTATAAATTTTTTCATGATCCTTCAGCCGGGCTCTTTTGACGGCGCCCCTTTCACCTACATCGCCACAACCAGAGTGCCAACAACCCTCGAAGTTCCCTTACAGCAAGCCATCGTCGCCGTCATGCCCAATGTGACAGCTATTAATGTGGGAGATGTACTGGAGAATATTGGTCGAATCTTTCACCAATTGGCCATGGGGATTCAAGCCTTGGCCCTGTTATGCCTGGTTACCGGATCCATAGTCATGATTGCGGCGATTTCAATCAACCGGTACCGGCGCCTGCATGAATTGGCAATTGTGAAAGCCCTGGGAGCAAGTCGCAGGCTACTTGTATTTTCGCTCGGAGTGGAATTCGGTATCATTGGAACCTTTGCAGGGCTGGTTGGACTGGGGTTGGGGTGTCTCCTCTCCTGGTCTCTCTTGTACTTCTTTTTTGACCTGACCTGGACCTTCGATCTCATCCTGTTGAGCACGGGTTTGCTTTTGACAATTCTGCTAAGCCTCATGACGGGCTTTCTCGCGACGTACCGGTTGCTGGGCTTCCCTCCTCTGTCCGTACTCCGTCAAGAATAGTTGTATGGATTATTGAAAAAGCACAGTCTGAGCGAAGCCGAGAGGTCCACCAACATTTCGACGTAACGAGGTTGACTGACTGTGTGCAAATTTCGAATATTCAACATGCCTCTTTCGGCAAAGCCAATTCCCTGAACATCACACGTCCCCTTTTTTTCCTATTCACTGATCATTTCCCTGTTGTTATCCATTTAGATACAGACTGTATGCTCTTTAATAACAATCTGTCCCACAACTGATGCCCTTATCCCTCATCCTGCATAAATTCTTTAAAAAATTTCAAAACCAATTTCAAAAATTTTGTTCGTCATCCATCAGATTATCAAAGAGTTATAAATATGAAAGGCTTACATGAGCACTCGCCGTCCCTTTGGGTACATTCTTTGCTTTGTAACTTAGGAAAATACTGGATATTTGAGGGAAGACATGGAAATCATTTTAGCCATCTGTATCACAGGACTTGGAATATTTGGAGGAATGCTCGTCATATGGAATGGGCAGAATCCTATACCTTGCCAAGGCACCCGACACTTACGCAAAGAGCACCGTGATATCAAAAACAACACAGACCCACTTCCGCACAACCGTAGTGTAGTGATCAGGAATCACCCCTTCGGTGATTTACACCAAGGGAAAGGCGACGCTCAGCTAGCTCGATCCACGAGGAAGGTGGATTCACTTATAGGGGTTTGAAAGGAGACCATGATGTCAAAAAATATACTCATAATCGATGATGATGAAATGAGTCGCGGATTGCTCCGGATGGTCCTGGAATATGATGGATGTGAGTGTGTAGAAGCCGAAAATGGAGCCAGAGGGTTATCACTCCTTGAATCGAAATCCTTTGACGTTGTGATTCTGGATAATGCGATGCCGGTCATGACCGGCATGGATTTTTTGGACCGGTTAACACGTATCCCACACAAACCCAACATCCCAATCATCATGGTGACTGGATTCCTCAACGCCGTAATCCGTGAAAACGCCACACGCTTAGGAGCCTATGCCATTATCGGCAAACCATATGATTTTGGGGAGTTACGGGCCATAGTTGCTCAATTGTGTCCTTCAGCCTGTTCCCCACAACCCCATTCCTTCATGGTTGCCAACATGTCACAAACCTACAGTCCCCCTCCGACATGAGACAGGGGTGAAGGAATCATTCAATGACAAAAAGCATACCTTCCATGCCTATTGCCCAAATAAATGTTTCAGAATATCCGATCCGTCTCGGAAGAGTTGTTGAAATTCCTGTTCGTCCCCCTGTAAAACTTTCTCAATCCTTCGCTCCACGTGCGTTTTGACCTGATTCCCAAAAGATTTGGTATCCAACTGTAAGAGCGGTTTCTGAATGGTTCCCCTTACAATAAAGGGAAGGACCAACCGTCCCTGGTTCCTCGCAATTTTGGCCACCGGAAACCGTTCAACAATCCGATCGCCGATAGTCGATGAAACGGCCAGATTGCCTTGGAGTTCCAACGTTTCATTCAATGCAAGACTTCCCACCCCTGCCAGTGAGAAGTCTGGTGCTTCAACCGTCAATTGCCGAATAACCAGTTCCCGATTTTCCAATTCCATTTTGGTATCAATCAAAGAAAATTTTGTCGCACCAGTGGATCCATCCATGAGATCCGGTAATTGAAGAGCGTCTTCGATCTCCTGCATAAGATCAAATCCAATTAATTGCCCATCCCGGATCATCAATCGAACTGGTCCGTTCAGGTTTGAAGGCCCGGACGCTGAGTGTGCTCCCGCGACACTCCAATGCAACTCCCCCATACCGGTCAAACGGAGGGAGGAAGGCCTAACCGCTGGCATCATTGATTCAACGGAAAAATTCGTGAATTTCCCCTGGAATGATAGCATGGGAACAGCTAGGGTCCCATCCCATATCCCCTGTGCCTCAAGACCTCCCGTAAATGCTTGGGCCTTGAGGGACACCAGGTCTACTTTGGCCCCCTTGATCATCGTTTCAAAACGGATCTGCTCAAAAACAATGGGATGTATCTCGGAAAGAGCCAAAGGAAAATCCTGTAAAGACAGGGTAGAGGCCTCACCAGACAGGTTAAGACGCCTAGGAGTACCTTGACCGGAAAGGTGAATGGTCGACCCACCCATTTGGAGATCAAAGATCATCCGATCAATCCTCACTCCTGTGGAGGATTTTGTTGGCCCCTTGGAGATCAGGGGCGCTATCACATGAGCCTGAAGATGGTTGAAGGACACAGGCTTATTCAACCCCATAATCACGGGCATATCATCCGTTGATGCCTTCGGGATCTGCACGTCCAAATCAAGGCTTCCAGCCGTCACTTTCCCCTGTGCGGTTCCCTCTACCTTGCCTAGGTTGACTGCGAAATCGATCATCTGAAGATCCAAAGTGGCTTGAAGTGGGCCAAACCGCCCGGTCACTTCCAATGGAAGCTGATAGGGCATCACCACACCCTTGATGTGCAGACTCGCCGTCTGTCCCAATTGAACGGAATCCGTGACCAACTCCAGTTGCTCAAGGTGGTAGGACTGGAAGGGTCCTTTGGCACGATCCTCATACTGTAGGGTTCCTCCGATCATAGATAACCGCTCCACCGCAAACGCACCCAGTAAGGGCTTAAGAGCTTTGGCAGTATTGGAAACCTCCACCTCAGGCGGCTGAAGAGCGAAATCTTTTCCGAGGGTGGCCATATTCAATGCGCCATCATATGTGCGGATAACGTGAACGATCGGATTCTGAAGACGCACGTGTTCAGCCTGAATGTGCCGACGCAACAGTGGGAGCCACTGAATCTCCACCTCAGCATGAGGAATCGTGACAAACGGGTTAGAACTGAACGCCGGATCATCTCCAATTGTCATGCCCTGCACCCGAACACCGAGTTTAGGAAAGAACATTAAGCGGACATCCTGAACATCCACCGGACGATGAAGGGCCTGCTCAAGAACGGGGAGATACCGATCCCGGTACCGATTCAAATCCAACAACACGGGAAGGAACAAGATGCCCAGGATCACAAGGCCAATGAGGATAGCGAGACCAACCAAGATCATTCTCTTCACGGACGCATGCTCTCTTCCTGAGCCAGAAGCTTTGATAGTCTATCATGTTCCATTTTTCTCCGTGGACAAGCCACTCTCAGATATCGACACACCAGAGACGATCAGGTATCTTCAATGAGCCAATAATCACACAAAGAGGATATGTTTCCGTGAATACCGTGAATGAATCACCTTCCCCTCTTCCAATTCGTCATGTCGTGTTAGTTGATGCCTCAGGGTTTATTTTCAGGGCATTTCATGCCATCAAGATTTTGAACAGTCCGAATGGCACTCCCGTCAATGCCGTCTATGGATTCATCACCATGTTGATGAAACTATTGGATGATATGCAACCGGACCACATCGCCATCATATTTGACTCGGCACGCAAAACCTTTCGAAACGATCTTGACCCCAACTATAAGGCCAACCGCAGCGAGCCCCCTGATGAATTGGTGCCACAATTTGGTCTCGTCCGTGAGGCTACCCGTGCTTTTAATTTTGATTGCATAGAGCTGAATGGGTTCGAAGCCGACGATCTGATCGCCACGTACACCAAGGAAGCACTGGAGCACGGCGCGGAGGTGACCATTGTTTCCTCGGACAAAGATCTCATGCAGCTGGTCTCGGACCAGGTTAGTATGTTCGATTCCATCAAAAACCGAAGGATCGGGCCTTCGCAGGTTCTTGATAAATTCGGGGTGCCCCCCGAGAAAGTTGTCGATGTGCAGTCATTGGCAGGAGATTCGACGGACAATGTCCCTGGGGTCCCGGGTATCGGCATCAAAACAGCGGCACAACTCATCCAGGAATATGGTGATCTGGATACCCTCCTGGCGCGCGCCTCAGAAATCAAACAGAACAAACGGCGGGAAAGTCTCATTGAGCATGCCGAGAAGGCCCGCCTCTCGCGCGAACTGGTTCGACTTCGCTTCGATGTACCGCTGGCTATCCCATTGGAACAATTGGAACGACGCCAGCCGAACATGGAATTATTAGTTAACTTCCTCAATGAACAAGGCTTCAAATCGATTCTGGCTCGCATACAAAGCCGCGCAAAGGGAGAACAGGAACCCGGGATCACTCCTTCTCCAACACCTAGCAGCGTTGCACCAGCAAGGAAAGATCCCGAACCCATGTCGTTGCCTGCCAAAGCCCATTACGAGTTAATTCAAACAGTGTCGGCTCTTCAAGGCTGGGTGGAGGATGCGACTCGTTGCGGGATGGTGGCGGTCGACTGCGAAACCACGTCTCTCGATCAAACCAGAGCGGAGTTGGTTGGATTCTCATTGAGCCTGGAACCCGGCAAAGCCTGTTATGTGCCCGTGGGTCATGTGGCCCCGGGATCCACATCTCATCAGGATTTGCTCTCACAGGATACGTCTGCTGCCGTGCCGGAAAGACCGGAACAAATTCCCCTCCAACAGGCGCTCGACATCCTTGGGCCACTGTTGAAAGACCCCGGTGTGCTCAAGATCGGGCACAACATTAAATACGACATGGTGGTGTTTCGCCGGTATGGCCTGAACGTGTCTCCCGTGGACGATACCATGCTGCTTTCATACGTTTTAGAAGGGGGCATGCATGGCCATGGCATGGACGAATTAGCCACACACTTTTTGGGCCATACGACGATCAAATTTAAGGATGTCACGGGCACAGGGAAATCTCAGATCACGTTCGATCAGGTTCCCTTAGAAAAAGCGTTGGAATACGCCGCGGAAGATGCCGACATGACTCTGAGACTCCATCAGGCCCTCAAACCCCGTCTCATCGGGGAACACATGACCACCGTATACGAAACGCTTGAGCGCCCCCTGATCCCGGTGCTGGCGGCCATGGAGGAAACAGGCATCAAAGTCGATGTGTCCCAGCTGAAGCAGGTCAGCCAGGAGTTTTCTCTCCGTCTCCGTGACCTGGAACAAGAGATCCATCGCCTGGCCGGAAAAACCTTCAATGTCGGTTCTCCCAAACAACTTGGTGAAGTGATGTTTGACGACCTTGCCTTGGGAGGGGGTCAAAAAGGCAAAGCCGGCAGCTATGGCACCGGTGCCGATGTCCTCGAATCCTTGGCGGCTCAGGGCCATGAACTCCCCTCACGTGTATTGGAATGGCGGCATCTGGAAAAACTTCGCAGCACCTATGCCGATGCCCTCATCCAGCAAATTAATCCCGACACGAGCCGGGTGCATACCTCCTATGCCATGGCGTCCGCTGCGACAGGAAGACTGTCCTCAACCGATCCCAATCTCCAGAACATTCCTATTCGCACCGAAGAGGGTCGAAGAATCCGGCGCGCCTTTGTCGCCGAGCCTGGCTGGACATTGCTTTCCCTCGATTATTCCCAGATTGAACTGCGTCTGCTCGCCCACGTCGCGGATATTCCTGTTCTCAAAAAAGCTTTTTGGGAAGGCCAGGATATTCATGCGCTCACCGCCAGCCAGGTCTTCAACCTCCCCTTGGAACAGATGGATGCGGCAATTCGACGAAAAGCCAAGGCCATTAATTTCGGGATCATTTATGGAATCAGCGCCTTTGGATTAGCCCGGCAATTGGGTGTGGAACCGGGCGAGGCTGCTGCGTACATCAAAACCTATTTCGAACAATATCCCGGTATCCAGGATTATATGGAACGGACCAAACAGTTTTGTCGGCAACACGGGTACGTCCAAACATTGTTTGGACGCCGGTGCCACGTCCCAGGAATTCATGATAAAAATCCCGCACGACGAAATTTCTCCGAACGAGCGGCCATCAATGCGCCACTGCAAGGCACAGCCGCCGACATCTTAAAACGCGCCATGATCCGCGTACCCGCCGCATTGGCCCAGCATGGCTTAGCCTCCGTGGCGAAAATGCTGTTGACCGTCCACGATGAATTATTATTCGAGGTAGAAGACGCGGCGGTCGAGCAAACCACTGCGATCATCAAACAGGTCATGGAAGCCGCCACACTCCCTGCACTACAATTGTCGATCCCGCTGACGGTCGAAGCCGGACATGGCCCATCCTGGGATGAAGCCCATTGAGGGAGAAGGCAACCGTAATATGTAGAGGGTAAGGCGACCGGAGGATTTTTCAGCTCCTGTCTTCTCTTTCTCGGTCATCCCCGACATTTTTCATCGGTGATCCATCTGGCTGGTCCTGCCAAAAGAGAAGATGGATCCCCACCAAAAAACCCCGAGGACGACAACAAAAAGAGATTGATTTCACTTCTCCTGCGCAGGTTCACTTTTCAGGAATGGTGGTATATACTTTTAGTAATACCTGAAAGGGAGGAGAGAAATGAGTAAAGTGTTATCCCTAAAACTCGACGAAAACGCCTACCAAGAAATTGAAGCCATTCGAAAACGTTTGAACATGCCTCGAAACCTCTATATCAGGAAAGCTCTCGCTCACTTTAACGCTCTCTATGCGAGAAAAGCGTTGGCCCAAGACTATCAAAAAGCCTCCCAGCATGTATCCGCGGCACATCTCGCCTATTTGAAAGAAACTGAACTTCTAGACGATCTGCCGGGCGACCTATGACGCCCCAGTACGGCCATGTGTATTTGGCAGACCTGAATCCACGATTTGGAACCGAACCGGGAAAGGTTCGACCGGTTGTCGTCGTGCAAACTGATGCACTGAATCCCTATCACCTTTCCACGCTCATTTGTCCCTTGACCACTCAAGTGATTGATGTCCAAACTCCCCTTCGAGTATCAATTCCTCAAGGGGTCTCAGGCCTGACCGCCAACTCTGACATTTTAGTGGATCAAATCAAAGCCATTGATAATCAACGCTTTCGCAAAGAACTCGGGGCATTACCCGATCCCTATCTAGCAGAACTTCGGAAAAAACTATTGCAAATCTTGGATTTTGTCGAAGAAAGTCTCTCCTTGACACCGCCCACCTGAGTCATGTCCCTATCGGAATGAGGCGGTCTATTAAATCTGTTATCCTCTGAAACGCTAAGCTGACGAAGGAGTCGTAT
>JAGQKG010000087.1 GCA_020430245.1 Nitrospira sp. | reverse complement strand
ACACTGAGAAAGATTTTTTCCACTGTCCGATCGATTCGCACGAAAACCGCCGTGCCCCTGATCTTCATGTCTTATTACAACACCATCATGGCCATGGGATTGGAGGCATTTTGCACCAAGGCGGTGGAGGCGGGAATTGATGGCCTCATCGTCCCGGATCTGCCACCGGAAGAATCCGATGCGCTCTATGCGGCAGCCCAACAAGCTGGCGGACCGGTGGTGATCTTTCTCCTCGCCCCAACCAGCACACCGCAACGCCGGAAAGAAGTCATCACACGCACCCATGGATTCATTTATTACGTCTCGCTCACAGGCATTACCGGCGCCCAATTAACGGATTTGACCCAGGTCAAAAAAAACGTCCAAGCCATTCAGAAAGCCGCTAAGAAACCGGTGGCCGTCGGATTTGGCATCGCCACTCCAGAACAAGCCAACAAGGTCGGCCAATTTGCGGATGGCGTCATCATCGGCAGTGCGCTCGTCAAAACAATCGCCTCCGACTCTCAAACCCCTTCATTTCTCACCCAAATCAACACCACCATCACCAATCTCAAAGCCGCGCTTTCTTCCTAGCTCACTTAGTCTTCCCCTGATTGTACGAACACATCTAAAAAGCCGCTGACTCGGCAGGCTGGGAGAGGGATTACGCAAGTGGCGAAGGATTTGGGCCTCAATACGGCCATATTAGGCCGATGGTGTCAAGAGGCGAACAGCAAGGCTCGAAAGCCTTTCCAAGGACCGGGACGCTTCATGATCAAGAATTAGCCCGCCTCAAATGGGAACGGGTCCATCGGCGATGATACCAAGCCCGGCCAGAGGCCCGCGCCGACCAGTTTGATGACATCGAGCGATTTTATCATCGCCAGCGGAGCCACTCCTTTACCCAGGGGACTGGCCCCAAAGAACTTTATGGCGCAATACGGTCAACAGTCTTCTTCAACCTGGACCATATGGCCATGGACTCATGATTGGAGGCCTGGTGTTCCTAAAAGAAAAATAAGGGAAGATATCGGAAGGTGCCACATCATATCCTAAATGTGGTCTCGAGGTAGAAATAATTGGAATCGAGGTTTCCTCCTGGAGGCAGGCCTGAAGAGGGAGGAAGGCGATCAAAGTAACTCCCTTTAAACCAATGGGTATATCCTGCATCAAAATTCCAATTGTCACTGATCTTCCATTGGGCTCGTATTTCCACATCATGCCCGAGGAAATTTCCTGATCCGCCGGTTTCATCACGGAGGACACCATTTGTGGAGGTGACATAGAGGCTATTGCCAAAAGCCCCCCGTGAGGTAGCAAGATACCACACCCGGTGTTTGAGCTGAAATTTCAATCCTTTGGATGGAGTGAGGATCATACGCCATCCTGGCGAGTTAATATTACTTCCAAAAAATGGTCCGAAATTCCCGATTGGATTAAATTCAAGACGTCTAGCGCCAAAGAGTGTATCAAAAGCTGAATCCTGGCTATCATTTTGATTCCGATCTCCACTGGCATAATCATAGTGGAACAAGAAGCGGAGTGACCACGGAAGGTCAAAAGTATAGCCAAGTATGACGTGCTGGAGATGGGCGAAATGATCAATATTGCCCCGCTTGCCTGTCTGCCAAATACTTTCAAGGCTATAGTCGATTTGACCTTTTCCTGGTTTTTTAAGCACGTGCATACCAAAAGTGGAAAAGGTTCTTTGCCTCGCTACATTAGAGCTCTGTTGATCATTTAATCCAAAATAATACGCATTCATGCGTAACCAGGGCATCTGATTGGTTTCGCCATACACGCCCCAAAACAGATGACGTTGGGACTGCTCATCAAGTTCCACTTCGTCACGCATGACGGGTTCAACCAGAAACGCACGAAGACGCCACGCTTCCTTTTTGGCCAGCTGACCATGCATGCCATCAAATGCGTTGGTCGTGTTGCGCATTCCATTTCGTGCAATTAACCAACGTCTCCCAAAGTCCATGGTCAGTCGCCCAACGTGCAGGTCTGCTCGGAGGTCATTCTTTAAGACATTTTCAGCTGTTACCGAACCCAACAGTTGCAATATATCCATTTTGTTGACGGTTGAGATATTGACAAAATCGCCCGGGTCATCCAGATGAACACGCGAATCCTGCCCCTCAAACAAAAACTTGACTGCTCGACTCTGTAACCCAAGCCGCACTCGAGATCGCTGTTCAATCTGTGGGTCAGTTCGCCCCAAAGGCTGGTTGGAACGCCATGGATGGTCATACACCCCAAATCGTGTTCGATGTTCCAGACTCATGTCGAGCCAGTCCGGCAGGTGAAACAAGTCCCTTAGGTATCGATTCCATTTCCACTCTTTGGTTCGAATGAGTACGGCATCAGCAGGTTCGAGGGGGGCATCAGGTTGTTTCGGGGTCATTTTGGAAAAGCCCGATTGAGAAAGTTCGGGAAATGGCCGGGATTCCTCATTAGCCGAAGCATTCGCACAATATACAAACGGGATTATGAGACAAAAAACGAGTCCTAGAAATCGCATTAACGGTATAAGTCTACATTCACCCTGACGTACACTGGAAGTTCATGTCGTGCTTTTGTTCGTTATGCCCGCCGGTTTCTAGCAGGCATCTCGATTGACCAGGATTAAGCCCTGCCCAGGTTCCCGCTAGAAACCGGCAGAGCCACGATGAGAGATCAAAATTCGTAGAAGAGGAGTGCGCCCTTTCAGCATTGAACAGGGGCACATTTCGTCGGACACTGTCCGAAAGTTCAGGTCTAATTTTTTACACAGCTGAAGGAGTAAGGTAGACCGAACATGATACTACATTTCCTACCCCGCTATATTCTAATGTATCAAAGGATAACGTCTTAGCTAGAGCAATCCCCCTTCCATGACTTGTGCAGGAGAGATCCATCCCCATCTCGATATACCGTTGCCAATCAAAGCCTTGCCCTTGATCAGAAACGGTAATCGTAATTCTTTCGGTCGTTTGTTCAAGGTAAAGCAAGGCATACTTCTTGGATATATCAGGGTTTGCTAAGCGCCGATTGCATTCGGCTTCCAATTCACCAGCATCTATCAAACAGGTCTTCTCATGAAAGGTGATCCCTAAATTTCCATGCTCAATGGCATTAGTGAGGATTTCCGCTAAACCTATTGCGACTTTCTGGGGCGTAGGGAAGATCTTTGATAGATGCTTGGCTAAAAAAGCTGCCTGCTCAAATGTGTGAAAATGAAATTCTGCAGAATTTAAGCATGAAAAAACATTAGCGGTCTCAGCAATCTCAGCCTCTAATTGGCTGTGTTTTTGAAAATCTTCGATCGCCGACCGGACAATGGCCCGTAATACGTCCCCCTTATAAGGTTTGGTCAAGTAGTAGAATGAACCAGCCTCAATACCTTCTTTTATTTCCTGGGAAGATGCCGCTGCGGTTTGCATGATGACAGGAAGGAGATTGAAGGCCGGATTACGTTTTATCTCCTTTAAGACTTGTATCCCGTCCATTTTAGGCATCATCCGATCAAGGAGGACTACCTGAATAGATCCGGTATAATTTCTTAATTGATCGAGAGCTTCCTCCCCACTTTCTGCGCAAAGACAACGATACCCATAATCCTCAAGATTGGTTGCAAGAATTTCTAAATTTATGGGGTCGTCATCCACAGCGAGCACATACGGTTCCTCATCATTCATCTTTTTTCTTATGTGGCAATAAATATAGGGAGCCCAATGCCCCACATTGAGCTCTCGTACTCTTTAGCTTCCCTACATTTATGGAGGTGGATACTGGCACCCGTCCGGGTTTCAAAAATGGGAAACCTTACTTGCCCTTCTTATGGTTTATAGTCGGGTCTTCTCAGGCACATCTTTAATGGGTATTCTTGGTTTCCGTGATCTGTTCAGTCAAAGACTGAGCTCCACGGGTTTATCGGTGGAAATTTATTCTCAAATTTGTTAGTAGAGAAAAGGAGGAGTTGTCAGGCACTACTTTTCGGACAAGGTAAAACAGAAGGTGCTGCCGTGCCCTTGACCTTCGGACTCCACCCAGATATGCCCGCCGTGTACCTCGACAATCCGTTTGACCAAAGCCAGCCCAATCCCAGTGCCCTCCGTGTGATCCTCCAACCGTTCAAACAAATCAAACACTTTCTCCTGGTATGCCGGATCAATCCCGGCACCATTATCTCGGACAAACAGCACTGTGTCCTCGCCATCCTCTCGCACCCCGATCTCAATCCGCGGGTCAGGCTGCCCTCCCATGAACTTGATCGCGTTTTCCACCAAGTTCTGGATCACCTCGATCAGGCGAACCACGTCCCCTGTGACCTGTGGCAACGCTGTGGCAATGTCAACCTGCACGCCGCGCTGTGCGATCACCCCTTCCAATTGTCCGATGGCTCGGCGGACCACCTCGTCCATGGCACACTGTTCAGTCGGATTGGCCAATCGCCCAATCCGAGAGAGTTCCAGTAATTCTCCTAATAACCGTTGCATATGCGCCACCGCATCCCGGATGCGCTGCAGATCCTTCTCCAACTGATCCACGTCGTGGGTCATGGCGTCTTGCTGGACAAACCCGAGAAATCCCTCAATGGTGACCAGTGGACTTTTCAGGTCGTGGGAAACGGTGTAGGTGAAGCGTTCCAATTCGGCATTCTTCGCCTCCAGCTCACGAATCAGCTGCTCGCGTTCCGTCTCAGCCCTCTTGCGTTCGGAAATATCGTGGGTCAAGGCCAAATGTTCCACCTGATTCGTGAGGGGGTTCTTGAAAGGCGTGGCGTACGTTTCCATCCACCGCTGCGTGCCCCCCATCCCCTGAATCTTAAATTGGAGCCGTTCGGTGTGGCCCTCAATCACCCGTCGATGCATCAAGTGAAATGCCTCACGATATTCCGGCAAGACCAGGTCGAAGACCGACTGGCCCAACGCCTCTGCTTCGGTTGGACATTCGATCATGGTCAACCCCTTGGCATTCATGTGCAATAAGGTCCCGTCGGCGGCCACCCGTTTGATGCACCCGGGACCGGTCTCGAGCATCAGCTGTAACAGACGTTCCCGGTTCTCGAGCTCTAATGCCCGTTCCTTTTGGTCGGTAATATCGCGAAAGATGACGACCGCGCCCACGACGTGGTGCGCAGCATCCCGAATCGGCGTACTGGTATATTCCACGGACACCCGCGTGCCATCTTTGCGCCACAACACGTCATCATTCACCGTATGCACCTGACCATCCCGAAACGAGGCATACATGGGACATGCTTCGCGCGGGTAGGGGGTCCCATCCGCTTTCGAATGATGCACCAGCGCATGCATGGGCTGCCCGAGGAGTTCGGATTGGCTGTACCCTAAGAGGTGTGCCGCCGCAGGATTGACAAAGGTGACCGTCCCGTCCGGATCTAGCCCATAGATCCCGTCGGCGGCGGAGTCCAGAATGAGTTGGTTGTGCGCCAGCAGCTCTTGGATCTTTTTGGCGGCCGCTTCCCGCGCCGTGACATCCATTATGGTGACCAGCACATGCAGCCCTTCCGGTAAGCATACCGGGGTCAGGCCAACCTCGACCTGAAATTCAGTGCCATCCTGGCGACGCCCGACTAATGGGCCGCTCTTCCCCATGGTGCGCGGTTGGCCTTCGGTAACAAATTGACCGCCCTGTTGTTGATGGGGCTTCCGGAATCGTTCCGGGAGAAGGGTTTCGACCGGGTTTCCTTGCAACTCCTCTTCGGTGTAACCAAATAGGCTAAGGACCTGCTGGTTGGTCTGCACGATCTGGCCCTGTTCATTCACGATGAGCAGCCCATTGGGCGACGTATCAAACAGCAGCCGTTGCCGGGCTTCTTTCTCTATGACCAGCTGTAAGACGAGTTCGGTTTCCGACCCGGCGATTTGCAGCCGGCGGATCATCACAAAGATAAGCCCCACCAAGGGCGTGACCAGCAGGAAACCGAGGATGACGACTTTCCATTGAATGGCCATGATTGGAGTGACCACCTCGGCCGGAGTTTTCCGAACCAGGATCCCCCACACGACCCCGTGATGGTCTTCGTCCTCATGGGTGCTGGCATACCCTGTGAGCACGGAAATCTGCCGTCGGAGATGCGTTTCTTCCTCGAACCCCACTGAGGATGTCTCCAGCACCGCTCGAGCCGATGGTAACCCCAAATCGAGGAGATTCACCTGTCCTTCCTCATGGAGAACCGAGTCAATCAACAAGGTGCCGTCTTTCCTCAAGACTTGCCATTCCACCTCCGTCTGCAGGCCCACATTGCTTCTTGACTTGTGCAGGGCTTCCGTCAGCCATGTTTTCAGGAAAGGAATCGAGAGATGCGCTAACACCACCCCACGGATCTGTTGCTGGCTGGTCATCACCGGTGCGCCCATGAGGAGCGCATACCGATTCTCGAGATAGACAAAGGGCCGTCCGTCTTGAACTTGGCTCGTGTGAGTCGCCCGGACAGCAGCAAACACGGGTTCGTTCATTGCAGTTTGCCCGATCAGATCGGAACGTGTCGACGCCATGATCTCTCCCTGTGCATTCGTCAGGCTGACCATGGCGAGGTCGGGATAGTTCTTGGCTATTTGCCGAAGATGCGTGGTGATGGCCTGCCGGTCCTGAGTCTGCAGGACGGGCAGAGCCGCTAGGTGTCGGAGGGTGGCCGAACGTTCTGCAAGCCGTTGGTCGATCCGGTCGGCCAGGTGCGTGGCCACCAGGCTCAACGACCGCCCCTCATTGGCCACGAGTTGGCCATGGAGGAGATACAGCGTGGCCGCGCCGACAAACAACGCCGATACGATGAGCGCGACCACGAGCATGGGGAGCCAGGTGGTTTGCCCTTTTCGCGCGGTCCACTCTTCCACGATGTGCGCTACCGGCATGGTCGTGGTTGGGGATCGCGCAAAAGCTATGGGCGTGGCAAACGTCATGATGCACTGCACGCCGGTGCCATAGGCAACCAACCGTAGCAGGTGCCACCACCACCAGGCAGCGTCCCAAAGCGAGGACAGTTCGAACAAGACCCCGGCCGCGCCAAACAAGACACAATGAATGGCAAATAACCAGTCATGCACCTCCCCCATCTGCCGGTATCGCCCGATAAACCGCAGCCCCATCATCCAAAAACCCACTCCCCCGAGGATGTTGAGAGCCCTAGCTAGGGCTGTGAATTGGCCGTTTTCTACCATGGCGGGGATGAGGCTGGGGAAGGCAAACGACACGGCGCTAATGGTCACCACCCCCAGGACCGACACAGTCAGGATGGCATGCTGCCGGTGGCGGTGCACAGCCTGACCAAATGTGTAGCCCATCATGAAGAACCCCCCGCCCATAAACGTGGCGATGCTATGAAACCACACAAAGATCTTGCCCACGGGTACGACGGCATGAAAGATGTCAAGTACACCCATCGTGATCAAACCACAGGCCACCCCAAAATACTGCGGAACGGTGTGGGGAAGGCCCTGTCGGACAATTAAGCTGCCCAGCAAGATTGCGAGGATCCCTCCGAGCATCTCAATGAGGAAGTGAAAGGGGGGGTGAGGCCATCGCCAATCGGCCCACTCGAGGGTGGAAAGTGCGCTGCCGAGGATGGGCAGGCCCAACCCCAACAGGAAAATGAGGGCGAGACCTTGAGGAAAGGTGAGCCATCGCTGGGATGGTGACATCTTGGTCATGGGCTTATACGCATGTTCAGGCGGTTGATGAAGAGTCCCAATGTTATGATGTCCTGACGGTCAACGTTGATTGATGGGGGGACAAGCTGGGTGATTGTTCCGTCCGGTCATCTGGCAAGGTCAAACAAAAGGTGCTGCCGTGCCCTTTACCTTCGGACTCAACCCAGATTCGTCCCCCATGCACGTCGACAATCCGTTTTACCAAAGCCAGCCCGATGCCGGTGCCGTCTATCTGAGACTCCAATCGCTCAAATAGGCCAAATATTTTTTCCTGGTATGCGGGATCAATGCCAATTCCATTGTCCCGGACAAACAGCACCGTGTCGTTGCCATCCTGTCGCATACTGATCTCAATCCGCGGGTCAGGCTGCTCTCCCATGAACTTGATCGCGTTTTCCAACAAGTTCTGGAGGACTTCCACTAAACGGAGATAATCCCCTGTGACCCACGGCAATCCTGGGCTGATGTCCACGTGAATCCCTAGCCTTTGTATATCTTCCTTGAGATGGTCTAACGCCTTGTGTGCCACCTCGTCCATGACGCACCGTTCGATTGGGTTTGCCGCTCGACCAATGCGAGAGAGTTCCAGTAATTCCCCCAACAGGCGTTTCATATGCGTCACTGCGTCCCGGATGCGCTGAAGATCAGCCTCCAACTGCTCCACGTTGAGGGTCTTGACGTCTTGCTCAACGAAACTCAGAAACCCCTCAATGGTGACTAACGGGCTTTTTAGGTCATGAGAGACCGTATAGGTAAATCGTTCGAGTTCTGCATTTTTGGTTTCAAGCTGATCAATTAATTCCTCTCGTTCGATCTCCTGGTGTTTGCGTTCGGTAATATCCTTGCATGAGCAAATGACTCCAGCAGGGTGACCATTGACGTTTTTCAAGGTTGCCAATGAGGCTTCGACATAAAACCTCTCCCCTGTCTTTTTTCTTCCTATCAACTCTCCATACCATAGACCCGTGTTCTCGGGTAAAGGATCAAGGTGCGATATCAATTGGGAAACCTGATCTGGTTCAATTAAATCCGTCCAGAGATGTCCAAGGAGTTCTTCCGGTTCATACCCAAACATTTGGGCATGGGCAGGATTGATGAACCGTATGATCCTGTTGAGGTCATACACCCCAACGCCTTCTGAGCTTTGGTTGATCGCCGCCTGCAACCGGTTTTGTGCCTCTTCAAGTTCCTTCCGATGGGTATTATCTCTCCACACGCAGCGACTCTGCATAATCTGTCCATCAAGATCCTGAATCGAGGAGGCGTTGAGGGAGACATCCAACGCAACGCCGTCACTGCGTTGTAACTGTAGTTCCGCATCTTGGACTTGTCCGGATTTCAGGAGTTCGTTGGTGACCTGTTTGGCCCTTTCTAAAGACGCTGGTGCATAGAAAGACAGAATGGGGTGCCCCAACACCTCGCCTTCTTCGTGCTCCAGTTTCTGGAGAAACGTGTGATTGCAGTGCAAGACCGATCCTGTTTTTGCATCAACTGTTGCATAGAGATCTGGAGAATGATCAAACAGGTCTTTGAAAGTTGCCCTTGATTCGTGGAGATTAGCCAGGTGGCAAGCATTCTCATGGAGGAGTTGCTTCAGGAAGTACACCGCAAGAAATGCCAGGATGCTGACCCCTAAGCCCGGAATTTCTGTCGGGGATGAAAACTGGACCGTGTCCCACGATTGGGTTTTATGTATCAGTGTTAGAATTTGTCTGATAGCCATGAGGGACAACATGAGAGTTAAGAGCCCCAAGCGCCAATCTTTTATGCGACGCCACGCAGCAATGGACCACGTCACCGCGCCTAAACGAATTCCGATCGAGAGTAGGAGGACGATGCTCACTGCGCACTACCTCTGCTTACATCCATCTTCTGCTGCTTTCCCCTTGAAGAAAAATCTGTTGAAAATTTCGAGGAGCATAGATTGGTTGAAAGGCTTCACCAAATAATCATCGGCACCCAATTCGAGTGCTCGAGTGACATCCGATTCCGCTTTGGAGGTACTGAGGATGATGACGGGCAAGTTTTTGAACTTCTGATTCGCTTTAATAGCCTTTAGGATTTCCAGGCCGTCAATCCTGGGGAGCCTCAGATCCAGCAACACAACTGAGGGGAGATTGCTGACGATGGAAGATGCATTCGATTCGAGGCGTTGAAAGAAGTGAATGGCTTCTTCACCATCATGCAGGTGGGTAATGGAACTAGGACACTCCAGCATCTTGATGTGACGCATGACAATTTCAGCATGGTCAGGATTGTCTTCAATCAATAAGATTCTCGGATTCTCTATAACCCCCACTTTTGACTCCATCCTGTGTGGCTCCGTTGCACTGAGGGCACGTTCAGAGACATTGGCTCAACTCTATGCTCTTCTCATTTCACCCAAATCCAAAATGCTTTCACCTTGACGAGTCGTTTCACGAGACCTCAACGTATTATCTGTAATCGCTCAAAATGGAAATCATGTTTGGCCACGAGGCCAAACCCGTTAATGAACACGGTCTCATTCCTTTAGGCCGCGATCTGGTTTCCCTGTATTACATTTTGACCAAAAGGTCGGTGGCAGATAGGAGCAATGGTTCTTTATGATTTTGGCGTTTTTCGTGGATTTCAACCAACCTATAGACCGAGGGTGGTCAAGCAAAAATCCAAACGAGGCATAAGGCAGGCCCATTTCTTCCCTCGGCGTCTCAGGACTCTAAAGCTCAATTCACACTCAGGGACACCAGCGTTGGACGACTTTTGCTAACGACGCTATTGTTATAGGTTTAGCCAGGTAATCGTCCATTCCTGTCTGGATGCAGGTCTTTCGAACGCCTTCCATCGCATTTGCCGTTAATGCAATGATGGGAATCCGATGCTTGGTTCCCTTCGCCTGTTGAGTCTTCTCATCACCAATGTTATACGAGGACTCTTGGCGACGAATCTCAGCCGTCACTTCCAGCCCGCTCATGCCTGGCATTTGGCAATCCATGAGCACTAACGCATAGGATCTCTTGCCGATGGCGTCTAAGGCTTCTTGGCCATTTTGCGCTGTATCAGCATGATATCCTAATTTCTCCAGCATTATTACGGTCATATCCCGGTTGATCTTATAATCATCCACGACCAAAATGTAGGAGTCGTCACGAGATTCTACCTTGGATTCACGTACTTTCCTTACGGAATGATGCGTGACGAGCGATTTAGAAACCACATGATCCGTGAACCCCGGTTGTTTCTCAAGAATCATTTCCAAGCACATTCTCAAGTTATCTTTCCGGAGCGGTTTAGATAAATACCCTGAGAAACCAGCCCTACTTAATACGTTCTTTTCTTCTTCTTTTCCACTAGGACTCATCAATACCAGTAGGGGATCTTGTATCGTTACGTCACGTTTGATTTCCTTCGCCAGGGCAACTCCGTCCATGCCGGATATCTTCCAATCGATTATCACCGCATCAAAGGGATTTTTTTGTTGGGTGGCGTCCTGTATCAAGGTCAGTGCTTCTTCGGGATTGGCCGTCGTGGAACACTCCATTTTCCACTCCAGGCAATACTGGGTTATGAGAAAACGCTCCGCTGAATGATCTGCGACGCAACATACTCGCCGCCCTTTTAAGTTTTGACGGGGCGAAGATTCCAAGGACTTCTGTCCCGCTTGCTTGGCCAATCTGGCCGTAAACCAGAACGTGCTCCCTTTTCCCCGTGAACTCTCTACCCCAATTTCCCCCCTCATTTTTTCTACTAATTGCCTAGAAATGGCTAGTCCGAGCCCTGTTCCGCCAAACTCGCGGGTCGTTGAGCTATCGCCCTGACTAAAGGGTTTAAAGATTCGTTGTACCGTTTCAGGAGAAATCCCAATGCCCGTATCACTCACCTGACATCTGACGAGCACCTCTTCCTGGGTTTCTTCTATGAGGCTTAGCTGTGCAAAGACTTCACCAGCCAGGGTAAATTTTATGGCATTGCCCAAGAGATTGAGGAGAACTTGACGTAGTCTTCCGGGATCCCCCTGTACATAAGTCGGTACATCAGAGAACACAAACCCAACTAACCCTAAATCTTTTTCTTTAGCTTTTTCTGATAGGATCTCAAGGGTATCTTCAAAGAGCTGTAGTAAGTCAAAGTCAATTATCTCAAACGCTAGTTCACCAGCCTCAATTTTGGAGAAATCAAGGATATCATTTATGACCGACAATAAGGTTTCACTGCATGAATGAACCGTCTTGATATAGTGCTCCTGCTTTTCAGACAATAGCGTCTTTTGTAATAGACTGGTCATGCCAATGATCCCATTCAGCGGGGTTCGAATTTCATGGCTCATCGTAGCAAGAAAGGCGCTTTTTGCCTTCGTGGCGGCTTCCGCCCCTTCCTTTGCTACCTGTAAGGCTATGACTGTCCTTTTATGGTCAGCAATCTCTTGCTGCAATTTAAAATTCGCCGTGCGAAGATCCCGAGTTCGCTCGTGCACATGTTGTTCCATTTGGACATAGGCTTTCTGTAATGCTCGTTCTGCTTTCTGACGATCACGAATCGCACTCCATTCCCGCATGGCCCGTTCAGCAATCCTTGGAATCTCAAAAAACTGTGAGCTTGATTTGACTATGTAATCCGATGCTCCAGCTTTTAATGCGTTCACAGCTTTTTCTTCGTCACCATGACTAGACATAACCACGACAGGATATGAGGAATCTTCAGGATTTTGGGTCTTCAACAATTCCAGTCCGTCTCCATCAGGCAAACGCAAGTCTGTTAACAGCAAATCCGGCACCTGTTGAGCTAAGAACATGGTTGCATCCTGAATGCATCCCACAAACGTCAGGAGTGCGTGATTTGCTTGGCTCTGAAAAGCGCGGCGTATCAGTTCGGCATGGCTTGCCTCATCCTCTACAACAAGAATATGAGCCTGGTCTCGTGTCATAGAAAAGTCTTGCAGCACCCCCATTGGGGAGGAGGGATAATCACCACGAAGAACTTCCATACGTTAGTGCCTATCCCTCTCATCCTCTTTGCCCTACAACTTTTGGACCATGATTCTAGGAGATTGCTGGGAATACGGCGGTTATGTGACCGATTAGAATCAATCAAATTTCTCCCTGGTATCGGAAGATCATTTACCAATTTTTCTAGATTCCTTCCCAGGACTTCAACCTCTTTCTTGACTGGAAATGGTTCTATAGGCATCTAAATCTAGCATTCTGCTTGTGCTTAGCAATATTCTACATTTATTTAGATACGATTTATCACAATAGATTTAGCAGTCTTGCATTTATCATTTCGGTCATTCAGGAATTGATCTCAACCTCATCTGCAAAAAATTTTGATTTGGAAGGAGCTGCCACTGACGAACGTCTTTAAAATTTTGGTGCTGTCCTAGATAACGAGAGATATTTTAAGATGGCGAGATGCGGAAAAGCCGGGTAAGCCCTGGGAAACAGGTGCGATTAATTGAGGATTTTGTCTTGGGCCCACAGCGCATACAGCAGCGGCCCTCGTCTGCGTGCAAAAAAGTACGGCGGCCTATTACTTTCTCCAGCTAGGGGTGATTATGACGCAGGTGCTAGCGGAGGAAATGCCGCTCGACGGAGCCATTGAAGTAGATGAAAGTTATTTGGGTGGATGCAGAAAAAGGAACCGGGGCCGCGGGCAAAGTGCCTGTCTTGGGGATTCTGAAGTGTGGGGGGGCGGGTGTATACGCAAATGCCCCCTGACACCAAAGCGAACACTCTCCCCGGGAGAGTGCAAGATCGTATTGTACCATATAGCATTGTCTATACGGACATCTATCGCTCTGATAATGTGTTGGCCGAATTCAAACATTATCGGATCAACCATTCGAAGCAGTTTGTGAAGAAGCATAAACACATAACCTGCATTGAAAACTTCTGGAACGAGGAGAAACGATATTTGCAAAGATTCAATGGGGTGCCGTAACACCGCTTCAATTTCTTTCTCAAAGAGTGCGAATGGCGATTTAATACACTGAATCCACAACAACAAGTCGCCCAGTTAAAGCACTGGGTGAGACAGACAATGACTGAGTTATCTAGGACAGCCTCTTATTTAATTATTCCTAATGTTAAGTTTTCCTCCCTTTTCAAAATTTTTGGGTTATACAATGCATTATTTCTCACACCATATATGCACCTACAGAAATCTGAAATAAATTTATAAGCAGTTGATTTCATTGGTGCGCCCGGCAGGAATCGAACCTGCGACCCTCGGCTTAGAAGGCCGATGCTCTATCCAACTGAGCTACGGGCGCAATCCAGAGTCTCTCGCGCTAGATGAGTCTGTCTCTTGGGTAGACGGGCCATTTGAAGCTGACCTGGGAACATTCTCACTACCCGATTTGGGTCCCCATTATACCCGCTCAAGAAACTCTTGTCTCGTCCATACCCGTCTCAATTTCCAGGGCAGAATGATGTTTTCCAAGATTTCCACGGTCCGCAACCCCTCGGAATGTGAACCGTCCATCGACCGTACCATCTCCTTCATGGCCAATCGGTCCCTCTTCACCAAAAGAGACGGGCCCCAGATCGGTCAAAAAGAAGAGTCGGAGGCATGCCTGAGTTGTGGATTTGGTCTTCTCCTCAATGAGGATGGCGCGGAGGAGAACAACCCATGTC
>JAGQKG010000086.1 GCA_020430245.1 Nitrospira sp. | reverse complement strand
CGGACGATCCCGACTTCGAACGCAAGGCCGCGGACATCATTGGGCTCTATCTGAATCCCCCACAACATGCCGCGATCTTTTGTGTCGATGAGAAGACGGCGATTCAAGCGCTGGATCGGTTGGATCCGGTGCTACCGCTCTCGCCGGGCCGAGCCGAACGGCATGGCTTCGAGTATGCCCGCCATGGGACCCTGTCGCTCTATGCCGCCTTCGATACTCGCACGGGAGAGGTCATGGGGCGTACCGCCAAACGGCACACGTCGGCCGAGTTCGTCGCGTTCTTGACGGACCTCGTGGCCCATCGACCGCGGAGGCAAGCGATTCATGTGAGCCTCGATAATCTCGCCACGCACAAGACTCAGCAAGTCGAGGCGTTCCTGCAAGAGCATCCGACGGTTCGGTTACATTTCACGCCGACGTACTCTTCCTGGCTCAACCAAGTGGAACTGTGGTTTGCCAAGATTGAGCGGGATCTCATCGCTCGCGGCATCTTTCGGTCCCAGCAGGATCTGAAACGGAAAATCATGCGCTATATCCGGCAGTACAATAAGGCGGCGAAACCCGTGAAGTGGAAGTATGCCGATCCCCGGTATCGAATCACTCCTCTTTTGTCTGGTACAGGCCACTAGCACCGCACCACCACGGGTTTGTGGGACTCACTTATTCTGATTTTCCAGAAAGAAATCCGATGAGGGAATCAACACAACCAACAGCACAGCGCCTCTGCTCTCAAGCCATCCAGAGACAATTGAGTTAAAACTTATTCAAACCTCAACGCCATACAAATAGAGAGGTCAACCATTTTCCCGATTTGCGCATACAGGACGTTTCACAAGATTCGACCGTGGAGTAGTACGTTTGTAGGGTCACCTTCTGCTGAGGAAGTTACTCATAGATAGCCAAAAACAGGTTAACGGTAGATTCCCGATGAAGGTCGTGTCACAATAGTGAGAAGATAGCAGACAGACCGGAAACCAGTAGGACCAGAAAACGCTCATTTCGGCATATGTGCCTCAATCAAAAAACTGTTGCTCGCATGGCGTGAGTGCCTTTTCACATTTCAAATCGACGGCTTGGCCAGAATAGGAGGATATCATGGAATTAATGACCCTACTAATCGCTATCCTCGCCTTAGTGATTGCGATACTCGCATTTCAACGAACCGGCGGGGGAATGCGCGATCTACGTCGACAAATTGAAGAACTCACTGAAAAATCGGAACATGCGACCAAGGGGGCACGCGACATGACCGCTGATGCTCTCAGTCGCCTTGAAACGTTCATCCGTGGACAGCAGAAACCTTCTCCAATACCGCAGGAATCCCTAAAAGACACACCTCCAACTACGGTGCAGACCTCACCGCCACAGGAACAGGAAGGCCCGAAAGACGACCCCCCAATCACGGAGTCGAAGCCATGAGATCATGGATGATAGCAGCAATGGTATTTTTTCTAGGATTGGGTCTCGGCTTAAACGGCCCGATGTTAGCCTCCCGGTTTTTGGGTCCCTATCTTCCCGCTTTTTTGAAAGACACCAGGCATCCACTTGAAGGATCGGTGACTCACAAACAACGCCAACAGGATCGCTTGCTGATCACCATGACCACTCAAGACGGGACCATTTTAGCGACCTTTCAACAACAGGTGCCTGAAATTGACCTCCTCATTGAGGAACGTGATCTGGTGACATTAGACGTGCCACAATATCAACCATTTATCCACGACTCCCCTGTAATTCGGGTCACTAAGCATCAGAAAATGACACCTGATCATGCCTCACCAGCCAATCCGTCTATTCACTCTGAACCCGTTCCGCAAACAGGTTCCACCTTTACCCCTGAGACCGCATTACCCTAGCTGACCCGAGCCTTCTCGACTATCTGATTCTTCTCACCTTACCCTGAATTTTCTAATGCCAATGCAATAACTGGGGAAACGGAATTCTCGTTGACCAGTTCATCAATATCCTATTCCTAATGAATGGATTGTGGTCCACATAAGCATTGGCATTAAAAAGCCCAGTAACAATATTAGAATTCTCAGGAAAATTTGCCATTCCAGCACATCAATTTGACTCGGGGTCTATCCGACCCCTTGCTTGGAAATGCTTGGGGAGCGAGAGCGAAAAAGTGAGGCAAACACCTATTGGGAATGAGTGAGCAAAGCACAGATTCTCATGTGATTAACATTCCCTACCAATAGCTGACAAAATAACAGTCAATGGGAATTTTAGGGATACTGGGCAAGTAGCAGATGTCCCGTGACATTGGAAATTTGGAAATATGACTTAAGGTCTCCTGGGGGAAACGTTACGACGATTTTACCACCACATACAAATGACGTGAGGAACGGACAAGCACGACCAAGACAGCTTGTTCCTTTCTAAGGCGTTTATACCATGAGGAATACTCCCTGACGGAATCCACGGGATGTTTATTCAATTCAATGATGACATCTCCCTCTATGATTCCGGCCAATTCGGCCGCGCATCCTTCCTCAACAAATGAAACCAGAGCCCCTTTAGAACCAGGATTCAATCCATATTCCTGAACGGCCGCCTCATCAATATCGGCCACTTCAACGCCAGTTAGCGGGGACTCCAAACTGGTGGTTCGAGTAGGTCGTGATCGAAGGAACAGAGGTTGCTCAAGGATAACCACCCTCACCTTGCGTTCTTTTCCGCTCTCGATTATACCCAGCTCAATGTGTTGTCCAATGGGCGCACGCGTCACCTGCTCCAGCAACATTCGTCCATCTTTCACTGTTTGTCCTTGATACCGCTGAATGATATCTCCCCTACGAATTCCCGCTTTATCAGCTGGTGCCCCAGGGACCACATCCGTCACTAAAACCCCATCACTACCTTTGAGGCCAAACCACGGAGCAAGTTCCGTCGTTATTTCCTGTACCCCTAACCCTATATATCCCCTCACAACCTTTCCCTTTTGAATCAATTCGTCTACCACAGGCTTGGCCAATGAGGACGGAACAGCAAAGCCCACTCCCTGATACCCACCACTTTGAGAAGCAATGGCAGTATTGATGCCAATTAATTCTCCATAGGTGTTCACCAACGCCCCACCTGAATTGCCCGGATTAATAGCCGCATCGGTCTGAATAAAATCTTCAAAACGGGCTAACCCCATGCCCCCTCGATCAAGCGCGCTAACGATACCAAGGGTCACGGTTGAATTCAGACCAAACGGGTTGCCAATGGCCAGTACATATTGGCCAACGGCTAACGAGGAAGAATTTCCCCATGGAATCACAGGAAGATCCTCAGTCTGAATTTTGATGACCGCCAAATCTGTTTCGGGATCCGCTCCAACAACCCTGGCAGGGAATTCACGCGCATCTGGAAGAGTCACGATAAGATCACGACTTTCGGCAATCACATGATTATTGGTCACAATATATCCCTCGGAAGATAGAATGACGCCTGACCCTGAACCCTTTTGACGTTTGGGAAGGCCAGGTGGCCGTTTGCCCTCACTAAAACCTTCAAACGGTAGGGGAACCCCTCCTCCCCGAGATTCGACGATATCAACTGTTGCAGTAATATTCACAACAGCCGGGGTCACTGTCTGAGCCACATCCGCAAACCCTCCTTGCATGAAGGTCGTTTCCTCTATTCGTCCCAGTGAGGACTCTGAGGGATCGCCTGCCCATCCGACACTTCTGTCCATTCCGATACTCAGCGCAACCACGCCGCCACAACCGATCCACATGGCCATGACGGAACTAAGGATTACCGGAAGCCTGAGAAAGTGAAGCTTCCCCTTCTTTCTGCCCATTGTTATCTCCACAATCGGTTATTGATTCCTGGCCTGCGATTTGAAATTGAATATGCGATATATTAAAAACACGAATGCCCCAAGCGGTCCATCTGGCAGATTTTTCTCAGCTTACGTTCACAATTTCCGAAAGCTTCATTCAATGGCTGGTTCAATATTTTATGGAAAAAGGTGGAACCTTCCTCGAGAAACACGATCACAAAAAAATCCGCGTGTGTCCTCGAGGAAGAGAGCCTGGTAGCCCGATGCTAGGAGGCGAGTGAAAATCTCTCAGAAGACAAGTTTTACATAACTCCGGAATAATACCGGATAATATCTGAAACGGAGATGACACCCACGATCCTGTTACTTTCTGTAACCGCAAGGTGCCTGGTACCTTTTTCCTTCATCAGACGCACGGCTTCGACAATCGGATCACTAGTCTCAACCGTGACTAACGGTTCGCGCATGCAGGTCTTCACCGTGGTTGTAACGGGGTTTGTTCCGGACGCGACGACCTCTCGAGTCAATTCGGTTTCGGTGATATACCCCAAGTACTCATCTCCACTTTGGACTAACACCGAACCGATTTTCCATTTTTGAAGGCATTGTCCGACTTCCTGCAAGGTGGCATCAAGCGACACAGATCGCACAGCTTTTGCCATATAGTCGGAAACGGTCGGCCCGGACGATTTCCGTTTCTTGGTTTCCTGCGACAGGGAAGCCCGCCTGGCCTCAAGATCTGCAATTCCGCTTTCCAGCACTCGTTGCCGTTGCCGAATCGTTTCCCGCTGTGAGTGATGGGTGGTGCCTTCCGGTGCCTCTTCGGATAGATTCATCAGCCCCGCGACTTCTCCAAGTTGGGCATAGTCATAGGTATCTAAGAGCGGAGAAGAGCTGCCTAGCGCATCGGCGAGAATTTCTTCTGTAGCGGAATCAAATTCGTTTAAGGCGACTGAGGAAGGCTCATCTATCAGAAATTTTTTCAAGATTTCTAACTGCTGACGAATCCGAGCAATATCTTGATCCAATGTCCCCACCCGATCCGTTTTAGACGTCTTTTGTGGTCCCATAGAGCCTCCTATCCTCAATGACATAAGATAAAAATGAGAGAAAAACGATACTACCCTACCATCATTGAGTAGGCAATCAGAAATTTTCTTGGAAGGAAAAGACACCCGCAAGGGAAATGGAAGGGGGATAGTGGACACCTAAAGAGAATCCTGTCCACAATACGCTCAATGCTCAGGTTTCCAATAAACCTGAAAGCAAGGTAGCAAGCCCCAAGAAACTGAAAAACCCGACCACATCGGTCACCGTGGTTAACACAATGGAGGAGGATTGAGCCGGATCCTGTTTAAGTGCCTTCAGGGCTATGGGAATGATCGCGCCGGACAATCCCGCAATGACCATCGAAATGATCATGGACAAGCCGATAATGAAGACCAAACCCAAGGACCGACTCCATAGTCCCACGGCGAAACAGGCCGTTGCAGAGACAGCCAGACCGTTTAAAAATGCAACATAGACTTCTTTTCCGCTGACCCGGAGCCATTGGGTTGGTCGGATATCCCTCAAGGCCAGCCCGCGGATGACCACGGCGAGAGATTGGGCCCCGGTATTGCCTGATTGCCCCGCGACAATCGGAAGTAAGACAGCCAGAGCGGTAAATTTCGCTATCGTCCCTTCAAACATTCCTACGACGAATGCGGCCAAGAAGGCTGTTAACAGATTGAGCTGCAACCACGGCAATCGCTTTCGGACTGAAAACCAAACAGGGGAAAGGGCGCGCTCATCTTTATTGGCTCCCACCATCGTGAGCAGATCCGCACTCGCATCTTCTTGACTGGCCTTAATAATGGCTTCATTTCGAACAACGCCTAATAACCGTTCGTCTAGATCCACAACTGGAATCGTAAAAAAATGCCGTTCACCAAAGAGTTCGACAATCTCTTCACGCGACTCCAAAGGATGAATGGTGGGAAGATCCTGAACCATGACCGACTGCAATTTTTCTTCCGGATCCACCAGCAACAAGTCACGAACAGAAATCCGGCCCACGAGCTTTTGGGTTCGATCAATGACATACACATCATGGACATCTTTCTGCGCCCTGATCCGCACCTGTACCATGGCTTCTCGTACCGTGCTTTCCTCCTGCAATACAAAAAATTTTGGATCCATAATACGCCCTACGGATTCCTCCGGGTACGTCATGTAGGACCGGATTTCCTGTGCATACCGTTCAGGAACTCTGAAAAGAATCGCTCGTTGCAGATCGTCGTCCAACCGTTGAAACAGGGAGGCCGCCAATGACGGCGACAGATGCGGCACAACCTGTTTCAGCAGATCGGTGGGCATGATCGCCAATGTATCAGCAGCCACGGGAGGAGTGATACAGGCCAGTAGGTTCGCGGCGTTTTTCGGACTCGTTCCCTGCAAGACTCGCAGAATATCCTCCACCGGGTACCCTTCCAAAATATGTGCGGCTTCCTCATGATGGTTCTGAAAAAATGCCTCGTTGAGAAGATGTCCTCTTCCCCGAACCTTCGTACCCCTCTGTGAGGTCAGATCCCTCACCTTATTTTGTTCCGTTCTTGCAGGGTTTCTGCTACGTCGGTCATCAAACGAATGCCGGTTAACGAATAGACTTCCCAAAGTTGCATAAGCGAATCACTCACCGACCCCAACGGGGCTTTGCCGCCGACATCTTTCTCGATCCTCCGTAACATTCGATATCGCAAGGCCCCAAAAAATGTTCCCCATCGATCGACCACCGGCAAGGTATGAAAACGGCTCCACTCAGAATGTTTGAGAATTTCTTCCAGATTGGCTTCTGCTGATAAGGTGATAATCTGAGTCTCCATCAAGGATCCGACTAAATGATCGGACCGATCAATCAACAGTTGTCTCAATGTGAGGACACCTTCTAATTTGCTATCGCGATCAATGACATAGACGTAGTACATGGCTTTCTGGCCATAGGTACGAATTCGGTCTATTGCTTCTTCCACGGCAATATCGGGTGGGAGGGTGAACACCTGAGGATCGGCTAAACTTCCGGCCGTGTTGGATGAATACCGCAAAGAACGGCGAAGGGTTGCCCCCATCGGATTATCTAACCGGTCTAACACCTCCTGGCGAACCGGTTCCTCAAATTGCCGAAGAACCCCAATGGCTGATGTGGCATTCATGGCGCTTAAGACGCCTGCTCCAAGGTCTGTCGAGAGCTCTTGGATGATTTTGGCGGTAGACACGGGCAAACAATGCTCTAAGACACCAGCAATTTCCTCGCCAGGTAAGGCCTCCAGAAGCGAAGCCGCTTCATGGGGATCTAGCGATTCCAAATGACGAGCCGCTTCCACGGGATGAGCCTGCAAATACCCAAGGGTAAGCCGATGTTCGAGTTCCATGTTACTGCTCGGGACTGGTGATGACGGCGGTTGATTCGGTGACCTGGGAAGCAGGAACGATGACCCGGCCTTCCCGGGTTTCCAACACGACCGAGATAGGTGTGACCGCAACCACTGTGCCTTGATTCTCCCCAATTTTTACGGTCATGCCCACTCGAACCATTGATCCCAAATAATGAGCGGCAATGAGATTCGCCACGGCGGTTCGTGATCCTAATCCAAACGACAATGCCGCCCCTCCGATCAATCCCGCTAGGAGGATAACAATGGTATTGTTCAACAATTCCGTATTAATTCCGAGTGCGTCAATGGCCGTCACCACGATCAACAGAACAACGGCCACATAGACGGCTTGGGCCACCATCGTCCCATGAGTAATTCCTGCCGAACTACAGGTCATGGTAATCAATTCACGAACAAAATTTGCGGCAATTAAACCCAGAACCAGCACTAATACCGCTATCCCGACTTTCGGAATATAATAGGCTATACTCGTCAACGCATCCGAGACCATCGTCAAGCTGAGGGTGTCAGACGCTTGAATGAGAAAGACCAGGAAGATAATCCAAAAACCAATCATCCCTAAAATTTCAGAAATTTTCTGCTTAGTTCCTGATCGCTCCAATAAGGTTTGCACCGCAGTTCGACTCAACAAACGGTCAAATCCCATCAATTGCAGCAAACGGGTCACCACGAGAGACACAACCCGGGCCAGCACATACCCCAGACCCAGCAACATGGAGGCCAAAATCAGGGTTGGCAGATAGGCAATAATTTGAGCCAGGCTCGCAGTAACCGCGTCGGTTAAGCCATCCACCCACCCGGCCATCGTCAATTTTTTTTCTTGCATTTGAAGGCTCGTCCTCTCTGCCTTATCAACCGATTTAGACGAAACACCTGATTTTCCACGCGAAGCCCGATGACCCTTGGACCATGACAATCGTTGATCATAGTATCCTCTATAAAATCACGCAACTGACATTCCGGCGACAGACCCCATTCAACTCACATTGGGGTACCGCCTGCCTGTTCATTATTATTCTATGGTAGAGTTCAGAAAACCTATTGTCCGCCTATCAGGGGCATACGTTTGCCTGTCCGTCGCTCTCGCTTCATCGCTTTAGCAAAGCGCATGATGGCCGGATCGTTCAACCAATCGGTCAACTCTCGACCAATCCGCACTCGCCAGGAAGGATAGACTGATTCCGATGCTCCTGGCAGATTAGGGGTATCAAGCTCGGACAGCAAATCTTCAAGCTGCACAATGAGAAGGCGCGAGGGTGTCCTAGCTAAATACTGGTACATGGCTTGAATCATGTTGTCCGAAAGGCTAGAAGGAATCGCCTTGGCAGAACAGAGGCCCGCCCGATGTAAGGCCTCCCATAAACGTTTCCGATCACCAGCACGTCCTCGCCGGTCTTGCTCAAAATCCTTTTCTCTAAGGTATACACCCCCTGCTTGCTTAATGATGATATCCCGTCCAGACCAAAAACCTTTAAGAGTAGGGAGGTCATGTGTCGTCGCGGCCACAAGCGCCTGCTCAGGATAGGCACCTGGCGGAATCATCGCTCCCCCGTTCTCCCGCTCAAAAAATAGCAGACGATAGGATAGAAGCCCGGCCGCATCTAATTTTGCTCGAATAGCAGGAGTAACCGCACCAAGGTCTTCTCCAACCACCATTACCTTTCGTCGCACACTCTCTAAAGCCAGGACCGCTAAAATTTCATCCACATAGGTCCTGACATAGACGCCATCCTTTCCTGTTCCCCCTTGAGGAACCCAGAACATCCTAAACAGGCCCAAGGCATGGTCGATTCTGAGAACCCCTCCATGTCTCATATTTTGCCGTAAGGTTTCTCGAAGAAAGCGATAGCCATCTTCCCGCAATCGAACGGGATTCGAAACGACCAGTCCCCAACTTTGTCCATTGAGATTAAAGGAGTCCGGCGGCGCTCCAACCGTAATATCTGAGGCAAGCTGATCCTGAAAGACCCAGGCATCGGCTCCATCGGGATGAATCCCTACCGGTAGATCGTGATACAGCCGAAGAGACAATGAGTGTTTCTTCGCGACATGATCGAGTTGCTGTAATTGCAACTCACACAGCCATTGGACATATTGATAAAATTGTATTCGAGAGGAATGGGATTGTTGAAAAGCTTCCACACCAGGTGACCCAGGGTACTGAAAAGCGTTCGGCCAGGTACGCCATGCCACCGTTCCCAGGTGTTCCGTCAAGGCCTGAAAAGTACAAAACAATGTCAGATGCGGTTGGAACCCCGACACAAATTTGGCAAAAGCCCTTCCCCGTGCCGTAAGATGTTTATGCTGAAGATGATGTCGTCGAAACACTCGAAACAATTCTTCCAGAACTGTCCATTTCAACTTCCCTACAGCCTCATAGTCGACGAGTGGACTCTCCCGAAATTGTTGGAGGGTACGCTGAAATTTCGCACTTTTGGCCTTCCGACGAAGACCCGCCGAAGTCCGCCACTCGGCTACCCCCTCCAGGTTCAAATATACGGGACTCCAAAAGAGGCGGCTGGACGGAGAATAGGGACTCGTTAATCCCACCGCCGGGATATGAAGAGGATTGACCCCGATGGTGGCCACTCCCCAACGAGCGCCCGCCACCTTCATAACCTGCTCTAAATCTCGAAAATCCCCAATTCCCCAATTTCTATACGATCGTAATCCATACAGTTGAAGCGAAATCCCCCAGGCACGTTTGGGTGAAGAGGGGAGATAACATTTCCTGGGTGCCACGATGAGCATGGCATGTCCCTCCACTGCTGTTTCCGAATGAAGCTTCACACGGACCGAAAGGCTGAAATATCCAAGTGAAAATTTCCCGGAAAGTGGAAAATGAACTTGGACATACTTAAGGCCATGGAGGGTCTTCTCGGATACCACCTTACCTCTGGACCCTTGCAGGGATAGGTGCCGACTGACGCCCTTTTCATCCGTTACCTGGATTGCAAGGGAAACATTCTCCAAACTGATATTCCCAAGAGGAAGAGACAGTGGCAGCATGTAGGGAAAATCAGAGGGATACCACACCAGAACTGAATCAATGACCTGTGTCCAGGTTCGGGAGGCCGCATGGGAAATCGAGTCACGAATATCCTTTTTTGATGAGGCCTTTACCCCCATGCTTGTCAAGACTTGTTGAAGATGCTGCTCCGTGACCCGTCGCTCAACACCTAAACCATCATGATAGATCGGTTCAATGCCATATTGCTGACCTAACTGCCAAATCAGCTTCGTGCCAGATACATGATTATTCATTGCGGTCACTCAAAATAAGACAACTTTCTTGCTTGCTGTTGGTGTGGAAACCACTCTCAACCCCTTCTCATACTCGTTTTTGTTGTATTCCGCTCGTGATTCTCGCCCACGGACGAACCACGCGTTCACCGCATTAATCATAGCGGCACCCCAGATCCGCAGTATTTTTCGGTTATGCCCTTCCACAAAGTTTTTTCTACATTAGTGCTTTCTCATTGTAAGGGAAGATCAATCTTGTGTCTTCTACAAACCTCGTTGTGAGAGACCGAAAACAACCATTCTAAAAAATCAAATATTGCCCCTTTCCACATCCGCTTGACTCTTGCCTGTGAACGTTGCCACCCATGTCCAGGAAAACTCCTTTTTGTCCTTACGCGAACTGGCCATACCCCCGAAGACTGACTAAACCATGGCCCAACGCCTTGGACCAAACGCCCAATTTCCGATACAATAGAAGCAAGAATAAATGGGGTTCCTCCAAAGACAGACAAACATAGGAGCTGAGAAAATCAACATGTCCCCGAAATCCCCAAACGAGCAACCACCTAAGAAAAAACCATCTACCGCAAAAAAAACGTCACCTGCAGGCAAGACGGCCACAAAATCCAGCAGCAAATCTGTGGCATCAACTACCCCGAAGCGCCCAGCCTTGCCTCAGGCAAAACCCAAGGAGCCCCAAATTTCTGCGGGTCCCTCTATGGCTCTATCCGAAGAACTGCGTGAACGCATTGCCCAACGCGCCTATGAAATTCATCATAGGCGTGGAGGCCACCATGGGAGTGATTGGGAAGATTGGCTTCAAGCCGAGCGTGAGATCCTTCTACAGCAGCCTCCGCCAGCTTAGTGGACAATTGGAAAATTGATGTTTAAAAACCAGGCTCCGATTACTCACTGATTATTCAAACAATGGAGGATACCTCACATGGATAATGACACTCGATATGTCTTACTCGCTGGACTTTCATTAATGGTTGGCGTGGTTCTCGGGACCGGACTCGGTCTGTTGATGGCTCCTCAGTCGGGGTCTCGAACCCGTCGTCAGTTAAAAAATATGATGGAAGACGCCAGCGAACGAGCCGGAGAATTTGCGGAAGACGCCAAAGAAGTCGTCACCGATATGGTGGAGCGTAGCAAAAAATTTGTCGTTTAGCCGACTGATGCCGGAAGTGCCGGTTCCTCAAAAACAGCTGGGATTTTTCGGAACTGTTTGCCCTTTTGCTATGAACATGCTTTACATCGGTCCCAAGGTATAGATGGCGATTCAGTGCCTGGTCAGGATTTCGGTGTCCGGAACAAGGCAAGCCCCCGAGAAACTAAATGGTAAGGTTGTCCCCCTTTCAGCAATTTCGTATGCCTGGGGCTTTTCTTGTCAATCGGTATGGCGGTGTCAAACTCCAACTCCCATCGCACGGATTTGGTATGAGCAGGAAGAATAAAATCCACATCTTCATGATAGGCGTTTATCAATACAAGAAACGTTTCATCCACGATCGGCCGTCCCTGACTATCTTTTTCCACGATGGCATCCCCTGCTAACCGTATACCCAAGGTGCGAAGCCCCATCTGCCAATCTTCATGCGACATCTCTTTTCCATGCGATCCGAACCAGGCAATATCCTTTACCTCTGAATCCTCTACCCGCCGCCCCTGGAAAAACCTTCGGCGTTGAAACACCGGGTGGGTTTTTTTAATGTCAATGAGCAGTTTCACAAAGTCCAGCAATCCGAGTTGAGATCGCGTCAGATTCCAATTCAGCCAACTTAACTCGTTATCCTGGCAATAGGCATTGTTATTTCCCTGCTGCGTACGACCCAATTCATCCCCGCCACAGATCATCGGCACTCCCTGGGATAACAACAGGGTAGCGAAAAAATTCCGGACCTGCCGGTCACGCAATTCCTGAATCCCGGGATCATCGGTCGGGCCTTCCACACCACAATTCCAACTATCATTGTCATCCGTCCCATCCCGATTTCCTTCCTGATTGTCTTCATTATGCTTGTGATCATAAGACACCAAATCCTGAAGGGTAAATCCGTCATGAGCCGTTACAAAATTTATACTGGCATAGGGTTGCCGCCCGCTTTCTCCGTAGAGATCGCTGCTCCCGGACCAACGATTGGCAATTTCCCCAAGCAACCCCCCATCCCCTTTCCAATACCGGCGTACGGAATCACGGTATTTTCCATTCCACTCCGCCCACCCAGGAGGGAAATTTCCCACCTGATAACCACCTTCACCCAGATCCCAAGGTTCAGCAATCAGCTTCACCTGCGACAACACAGGATCCTGATGAATGATGTCAAAAAAGGCACTGAGTCGATCCACATCATGTAATTCACGTGCGAGCGCGGATGCCAAATCAAACCGGAATCCATCCACATGCATATCATTGACCCAATACCGCAAACTGTCCATGATCAACTGCAAGGTCCGTGGGTGTCGGACATTCAACGTATTTCCACAGCCGGTGTAATCCATGTAATAGCGTGGATTGTCCGGAGACACCCGATAATAGGAGGCGTTATCAATCCCCCGGAATGATAAGGTCGGCCCGAAGTGATTCCCTTCTCCGGTATGGTTATAGACCACATCAAGGATGACTTCGATGCCGGCACTATGAAATTTCCTGACCATGGATTTGAACTCATCGACCTTTTCGCCTCCGCCGGGAAAGGCCGAATACCGGATGTCCGGGGCAAAATACCCAATGGAGTTGTACCCCCAATAATTGGTGAGGCCCTTCTCTTTCAGATAGAGGTCATTCACAAAATGTTGAACCGGCAACAATTCCACTGCGGTAATCCCGAGCGATTGAAAATATTCAAGAATTGCCGGAGACGCCAAGCCTGCATAGGTTCCCCGCAATGATTCAGGGACATCCGGATGCCGCATCGTCATTCCCTTAACATGGACTTCATAGATAACCGTCTGCTCCCAGGGAATATTCAGACGCTGGTCTCCGCCCCAGCTAAAGGCCTGGTCGACGACCACCCCTTTAGGAATGTTTGCCGCATTGCTCCGATCATCAAATGAAAGATCACCTGCCGGATCTCCAAGCCGATAGCCAAACATGGAATCGGACCATCGCACGATACCCGTCAAGGATTTCGCATATGGATCAATCAGAACTTTTGCAGGGTTAAACCGATGTCCCGCCCCAGGATCATATGGTCCATGCACCCGATATCCATAGAGTTGGCCGGGACGAACCTCAGGTAAATACACATGCCAGACTTGATCCGTTCGTTCCTCAATGGTGATCCGGTGGGTTTCCTGGTCCTGAAGTTCATTGTCAAACAGACAAAGATCCACACCCGTTGCATTTTCGGAAAACAGCGCAAAGTTGACTCCCTGCCCATCCCATGTGGCACCAAGCGGATATGATCGACCAGGCCAAATTCTCATATTTATTCTGCTCTCCTGGATGTGGGTTTACGGATATCGGGAATAGCGGGGGACGATGATACAGCATATCCCAAAACGGGGCAAACCTAATCAGACACTTCTGGCGTTCCATATACAGCTCTCTGTCTTTTTGTTAAGCTTTCCTTCATCCTATTGCCCACCAGCCAACAATCTGATCAAAAAACCAGTAGGGAGGAAACACGTTTGGAAAAACTAAAAGCCGTAAGCTGGCAATTAGAACTGGGCGCATCGTGTATCGATCCCTCTTCTGTCGAGTTTCGGGTGTGGGCCCCCAAGGCCCAGTCGGTGGCCGTCAAAATCATGGGAAGTACAGGAATACCGACTCCCCTCAGCCAGGAATCCTTTGGATATTGGAAAGGCACCGTGCAAGACCTTTCTCCAGGCACCCGCTATCAATATGTATTAAATCACAACATGGAACGCCCTGATCCAGCTTCCCGATCACAACCAGACGGCGTTCACGGACCCTCCGAAATTATCAATCCTCTGGCATTTTCCTGGACGGATACAGCTTGGCGTGGTCTGCCCCTTG
>JAGQKG010000085.1 GCA_020430245.1 Nitrospira sp. | reverse complement strand
CGGTTTGGTGGCCATGATCGTCGGCCACTGCTCCTCGAAATTCTTCAGTGAAGAGATAGGGAAGTAGGCCCGACCGTTGAACCAACCCTTTTCACGTTTACCAATGACCGGTTCATATCGATGGGTGCGAAGCATGTTTTCGTAAAGATCGATGGGATGACCGTTAGGCCCGGTGAGGCCGGCATGAGCAAAGACGACATCAATGGTCGTTGGTGTGTTGAGTTTACCGCGGATTTGTTCCACAAATTCAGAAATGTCATTTGGATTTTTCACATAAAAAATACCATCTCGCACATAATGATTGATGACCTGGTCGATGTTCCAGGCGCCTTCGACATTATGAGTGTGGGCTTCACCAAACGGCGGCACGACAAAACCGCCTTTCAGATCGATGGTCTGTTCAACGGACTCGGGCCGGAAGCGGGTGAGTGAGCCCTGCACGGCATACCATGTGTCCTGACTAAAGCTTTGCCCATCAAACCATTGCCCATTAATAAAGGCATAGGTCCCGGCGGTTTTCCGGTCGTGTAATGATTCGAGATTTTGAATTGGCGGGGGATGGCTGGTCATGCGACATCCCACCAATCCTAGCCCACCGATGAGTAATAGGGCGACCGTATACAACCAGACATGAGCCGCCTGTTTGTTCGGACCCCATTGACTTTCAGCCTGAACAATGACGACCCGATCGGTGTTAGTCATGGTAAATGGGGAACCCTTCTAATGGCCCCACCACGATTCTCCTGTGTGGTTGTGGAGGTTTTTTCATGCATGCTTGGACTCTGAAGGCGGGAATTAGGCATGTCCCAGGAACGATTGGAGTTTCGTGGCATATTGTTCAATGCGTTCGGTCTCCCGTTCAACCATGGAAAGGAACATGTTGTATGGAATGAGCGTAATGACAGCAACCCCAATTCCCGCAGCGGTGCAGATAAGCGCTTCCGCCACACCACCTGTGACCGCGTGGGGATTGCCGAGTCCTGTTTTGGACATAATGCCGAAGGAATCGATCATTCCAATAATGGTTCCGAGCAGCCCCAGTAAGGGTCCCAGGGTAATGACTGTATCCAGGACGGATAGCCCGCGCTTCAATCGTGACACCTCCGCGATTCCCGCCGCTTCCATGGCTTTGTCAGGCTGTTGGTCCCGATGGAATATGCCTGCCGAAAGCACGCGAAGTGTGGGGCTCTGTCGTTGTTCAGCCAATGCGAGCGCATCGGTCCATTTTCCCTGTTCGACCAGTTTTATCATTCGGTCCGCTAAGCGGCTAAACCGCAACGATCGGAATTGAAATCCACGTTCGATGCAGATGGTCAGGGCTAACAATGAGCAGCCTAAGATGGGGATCATCATCCATCCGCCACCCATCAGTATTTGAATCATGCCTCGGCTCCCTTCTTCATGTGTCGCTTAACTGTTCAGATCAAATTTAATGGGGATGTCGACCCATTTGGCTATGGGGATGTTCCCGTCCTTCGCTGGCAGAAATTTCCAGTTTTTAATGGCTTCTTGAGCCGCCAGATCCAAGGTCTCATGACCGCAGCTCTTTCGGATTTCCACTTGGCTGGGAGCGCCATCGGCGGTAATCAATGTTCGCACAATAACCGTGCCTTCCCACCCGGACTCCCGCGCCACGCGAGGATACAGTGGTTTGGAAGAGGCCACAATTCTCGGCTTTGAGGTTGAGGTGCCGGCTGCCATTGGCGCCGGGGTTTTTAAGGCCGGACGAGCTGCTGGGCTTGGCGGAGGAGGCAGTGTGTGCTGAGTTCTTGGTTCGCGATTGTTCGTATGCAGGGGCGTCCTGGCAGGGGGTTGTTCCCGCTGCGGTGTCGCTGGTGAAAGCGGAGGCCTCTGCTGGTGTTGAGAAGGGACGGCTATTTTCATCATCTGACGACTCTGAATGGCCTGCGCTGTTCGCGTGTCTTTGAGCATGGGCCGTGCCTGAGGAAGGGGCGGCGGCGGAGCCAGAGGTTTGGACGGTGTCGGTTTGATTGATGCTTGCATCGGTGGTGCCGGCAGAGACGCTGTAGGCTGGGTCCGGGGAGACGGTGGCGTGGGTTGTGCGAAATCCGGTTGGGGTGGTGTCAGAGGTTTCGTAAGCGGTTGTGGGGTGGGACTGATCTCTTGGAGAGCCGGAACCAATGTCACCTGGACCGTTGGCGTGGGGTCTTTGACTGCAGGGGGACTTGGCAAATACGCCAGGGCGGCAAGAATCCCTCCATGAAGAATAGCGCTTCCCAAGGCGCTCAGGAGAAAAATCCGATTATTGAAATCGGAAGAGGAATCTTCAAACGTGGAGTTCACGATTTGCTCCGTTGTAATAAGGTTTGAATTCGTTCGTCCTCTCCCCCAAGTTTCAAGAACTCTTTGTAGTGTTTGAGAGCTTTTTGGGGAGCATTGCGATGAAACTCATACAACATGCCAAGATTATAGTGGGCTTCGGCCAACTGCTCATTCAAGGATAAGGCTGTTTGATATTCTTCTTCGGCTTGATCAATTTTGGACAAGGCCGCATACACCACTCCCAGATTGACGTGAGCTTCCGCATTGTTTTTGTCGAGAGTTGTGACATGTTCAAATGCTTGTGCCGCTTCCTTGAAGGCTTCCTTTTGACGGTACAGAATACCTAAGTTGAAATAGGCGCTCACTAAATCATTGTTTAAGTTGACGGCATGTTGGTAGGCCTGAATGGCGTTGTCCACATGATCGGATTGTTGAGCGAGTGATCCAGCCATTAACCATCCATTGACATAGGTGGGATGGAGCGAGACCAGTTGGTCGACATACCGTTGGGCTTCATCAGGCTTTTGTTCTTGAGCCAGCCAAAATGCGATGCCGTATAACGAATCGACGCGATGAGGTTCGAGTTCCAAGACGGCCTGATGGGCTTTGATGGCTTGCTGTGCTTGTTGTTGTTGATCAAAAAACGCCGCCAACGCGATGCGGGCCTCGGCAAATTTGGGATAGGCCTTTAAGGCAAGATTGAATGATTGCTCGGCTTTTGGAAATTGGGCCTGTTGCTGGTAGATGGAGCCAAGATCCACATAGGCTTGAGCAAATTGAGGATAGGCTTCCACCGCCCGTTGCAACTCCATGATGGCCTTATCAGGTTGTTCAAGATTGTTATGAATTAATCCCAACAGATGATGCGCTTCAGCGTATCCCGGATACAAGGCTAGCGCGCGCTCTAAGGGGGCAATGGCCGAAGTCCATTGTTGTTGTTCATAGGACGAAAAGGCTTGAGCTAGAAGGTCATGGGCTTCTCCAGCCTGACTTGAAAGGCTGCCCATGCCCATATGGGTGAGGAGGAGAAAAAGCGCGATGAGTCTGGTTTTCGAAAGAAGAGGTGTCATGGGCTAACCTTATTGATATTGGCAAAATTCACAATTTTTATTGAAGCAAATCAAATCGAATGGGCAAATCCACGGTTGAGGAAACCACGAATTCTCCATTTTTCGCCGGTTCGAATGACCAGACCTTTACCGCTTGCACGGCGCTTTCATCCAAGAGAGAATATCCCGAACTTTCCTGAACAGTCGCACTTGTGACTGTGCCATCGGCGCTTATGTGCGTCCGTAGGACCACTTTCCCCTGCCAGCCTTGCTCCCTGGCCATTCGGGGATAAAGGGGGCGTTCGGTATGCAGGGGTTTGACACTTTTCGATCGGCCCCGTGTTGTGCCGATCTGGTCTAGGAGAATACGGGGTCTGGGCGGTTGTGGCAGATCGCCGATTTCAAGATCGGGAACCTCAAGGTATCGAATGGCCGGTGGCGGCCATGGGTGGTTGAGGGTCGGCAACGGAAACGAAAAGGTCCTGCTGGTTTTGGTCACCGTTGTCCCAGTCACTTCAATGACGTCTAATGTTTCAATGGGTTCTGAGCTATCAGATGAGTTTTCCGCCAAAGATATTGAGTTCGAGGTCAACGTGCACCATAGAGCTAAAAAAATACAGAACATTAGATTGTGCCGGCGTTCCATCAATCCTCTTCCCCTTAAGCAACCTGACGACCAGACTTGTTGTGTTATATCCACGAGGTGTTTTTTATGGTGGTGAGTAACGGCATACCGAGAAAAAAGCTAACTGGCATCTTGAAAAATCCTTACTCACTTAAAAAGAAGTTGCCCCCTCGTTCGGTCTCTCCCGTTAGGAAGTTGTAAGCAGCCCCTTCCCTAATCGCGCTCTGTGAAACCGTTCGCCAACCCATCTGAGTTTGGCGAAAGCAGTTTAGGAACGAAACTTAGGATGATTTACTGATGGAGGAGCCCTGGTTGAAAGAAAATGAGTGGAAATGAGAGAAGGGGCTGTAGGAAATGGCCATTCCATGATGGCAAGGAGTTGAAAACTAGGGGAAATGTCCAGATTGTCTCCGGAAATGGTTTGTGCTGCAGCGCACATCCATGAACAGACTCCCGTGCTGTGCGTGACTGGTGTGTGGTGATGGGTATGTTCCGTTATATGCGAAGCGTAGGTCAGATGCATCCTCCCCATAATAAGGAAGAGCATCAGGATGAGAATCACGGTAAGACTTTTTCGATATGGCATGGTACTTCAGACCAGGGACGTTCGAACCCCTGAATAATAAAGGAGGCTTATGCTAGGGAAACACGAAAGATTCTGTCAAGCAAATCGCCATTCTTCGTTTTGTATCCTCGTCTGTCGCACAAGAAGCCTTTGCCGGCATGAATCCCTTCCCCTGAGTTGATTCCCTCGGGTAATTCGGTATACTAGGAGAACTGTACGGTTTGGAAGGTCTGTCTAGCCCTCCATCTCTATCCATCGTGAGTTTTTCCAACCCTATTTCTGTATCCGAGGTGTAAGGTCGACATGTTTGTTCGTCTATTAAATATCCTGTTTGGAAGCAAAAATGATCGAGAGCTGAAGCGGCTCAAACCGCAAGTGGTGCGAGCCAATGAAATTGAGGCTTCGTTGCAACCCCTTGATGACGAGGGCTTAGCGGCAAAGACCGCGATCTTTAAAAAACGATTGGAAGCCGGAGAGACCTTAGACGATTTGCTCCCGGAGGCGTTTGCCGTGTGCCGGGAAATGTCCAAGCGCCGGCTTGGCATGAGGCATTTTGATGTACAGTTGTTAGGGGGTATGGTCTTGCATCAGGGCCGCATTGCCGAAATGCGCACGGGTGAAGGAAAAACCCTCGTCGCCACCCTTCCCGTCTATTTGAATGCCTTGGAGGGAAAAGGGGTTCATCTGGTTACCGTCAACGATTATCTAGCGAAGCGCGATGCCCAATGGATGGGACCCCTTTATCATGGTTTAGGCTTAGCAGTTGGAACCATTCAACATGATGCCTCATTTTTATTCGATCCGACCTACGATGCACCTGATAAACGGCTGCAATTTCTTCGCCCGTGTTCTCGACGTGAGGCCTATGGGGCCGATATTACCTACGGGACCAATAATGAATTTGGTTTTGATTATTTGAGGGACAATCTTGTGGTCACGGATTTGAGCCAGGCCGTTCAACGGGAGTTGAATTTTGCCATTGTTGACGAGGTTGACAGCATTCTCATCGACGAAGCTCGAACGCCTCTGATTATTTCCGGACCCGCCGAACAGAGCACCGACCTCTATTTCCAAGTGGATCGGATCATTCCTCACCTCAAACGGGATGAGGATTATACGATTGAAGAGAAAACAAAAACGGTGTCGTTGACCGATGAAGGCAATGCGCATGTCGAGAAACTTTTGGGTGTCGATAATCTCTATGACTTGAAGCACCTGAGTTTGGTGCATCACGTCATTAAGGCTCTTCAGGCCCATGTGCTCTATCATCGAGATGTCGAGTATGTGGTGAAAGATGGCGAGGTGATGATTGTTGATGAGTTTACGGGTCGATTAATGCCGGGACGGCGTTGGAGTGATGGGCTTCATCAGGCTGTGGAGGCCAAGGAAGGAGTAAAAATTGCCAACGAAAATCAAACCTTGGCATCCGTGACGTTTCAGAATTATTTTCGTATGTACAATAAACTGGCGGGCATGACCGGGACAGCGGACACCGAAGCCGCGGAATTCGCAAAAATTTACAACCTCGAAGTGAATGTGGTGCCGACCAATAGTGCCATGATTCGCATTGATAATCCGGATGTGGTCTACCGGACGGAAAAGGAAAAATTCGAGGCCATAGCCGACGAGATCAAAGAATATCATGAGAAGGGTCAACCGGTTCTCATTGGCACGATTTCCATTGAAAAGTCCGAACGTCTTGCGGCCTTATTGAAGCATCGGGGCGTGAAACATCATGTCTTGAATGCCAAGTTCCATGAAAAAGAAGCAGAAATAATTGCCCAGGCCGGGCAAAAGGGTGCGGTAACTATTGCGACCAACATGGCCGGCCGGGGCACCGATATTTTATTGGGAGGCAATGCTGAAGCGCTCTTCAAACAACAGGTGATTTATCGGGGGGAAGATCTGACGGAAGAGGAGCAACAAAAGGCCTACGCCACGATTAAAGCCGCTTGTGATCAGAATAAAAAGGAAGTTTTGGCTGCTGGAGGGTTACATATCGTCGGGACCGAGCGTCATGAGAGCCGTCGGATCGACAATCAGTTGAGAGGCCGGGCGGGTCGGCAGGGAGATCCTGGCTCCTCGCGGTTTTTCCTGTCCTTGGAAGATGACTTGCTTCGTATTTTTGCGTCTGAACGGGTCTCAAACCTTATGCTCAAGCTCGGCATGGAAGAAGGTGTGCCCATTGAGCACAGGATGGTCACCAAATCCATTGAAAACGCGCAAAAGAAAGTCGAAGGCCATAACTTTGAAATTCGCAAACATCTTCTTGAATATGATGATGTGATGAGTAAGCAGCGGGAGGTTATCTATAAACATCGACAGAATGTGTTACATGCTACCGATGTGACAGAAGACGTTTTCGGTATGATCGAGGAAGTGGGCGAGCGTTTCGTCGATATCTATTGTCCTGAGGAGCAATATGCCGAGGAATGGAATATTGCGGGATTAGTCGAATCGGTACAGGGACAATTCGGCGTGGATATGATTCAAGCTGATGAGATGAAAGACGTCGGTCGAGACGCGCTCAAGGAAGAAATTCCAGAAAAATTAAAGCAGGCCTATCGGAACAAAGTCCAGGAATTAATCCATGAGCATGGCGCCACCGAGGATTTGGTGCATTATGTTGAGCGTACGATTCTGCTTCAAATGATTGACCATCATTGGAAAGATCACTTATGGGGAATGGACCAGTTGAAGGATGGTATCGGCCTGCGCGGGTATGGACAAAAAGATCCCCTTGCAGAATATAAGCGCGAAGGCTATGACATGTTTGCCGGAATGATGGAGCGGATTAAAAATGACACCTTAGAGCGGCTCTTTAAATTTCAATTGGTTCGCGGGGAACGGCCTGAGCCCGAGCGGGAAGCGCCTCGCCCGGCACAATTAAATTTGAATCGTGGAGGTGAGTCCGCCTCCACTCCTCAACAACGTACCGTTCAACGTGCCGAAGAGAAAGTCGGACGAAACGATCCATGCCCATGTGGGAGCGGGAAAAAATACAAGAAATGCCATGGGATCTAACACCTAGAAGGCGTTCTTTGCTCTGCTCCTTGATGCCGGTCTTGTTGGCACGGCACTCCCTTTCTGTTTCCTACTGATCTTCTTTTCTCTCCTGATCAGGTTCGTGTCCATAACATATTGAATCTATTGTTTTTTATTGCCTTAAAATGTGCGAAATTGCTTGACTTAACGGAAGGTAGGCCGTTATCGTAACCGATTCTCAATAGGTATATTGAAGGAGTGACCATAGTCCATTCGTGCCATCCGAGCCACTGAAAATACAGGGCAAGCCTGACCTTATCGAGAAGATTCTGTCTGAAATCGGTCTTAACGGGCCCATCAGTTTCGCGCGTTTCATGGAATTGGCACTCTACGATGTTCCGCACGGGTATTATATGACAAAAAAGGTGGAACCTGACGACTGTTCTTCGGACAGAATCGGATGGGGCGGTGATTATGTGACTGCACCTGAACTCTCCCCCATTTTGGCGAAAACATTGGTTCGCCAGATTTTGACTATTGATGAACAGTTAGGCCGTCCGGCTCAGTTTACTTTTATGGAGATTGGTGCAGGGAACGGAACCTTTGCTTTCGATTTCATTCATGAATGCCGAACGATCTCTTCTGATTTCTTTCACCGCCTTTCTTATCAAATCGTCGAGCGGAGTTCCCACCTTCAATCGCGTCAGGCAGCCAGGCTCCGTGAGGTAGGGGGGGACTGGGGGGAAAGTCATCTGAGTTGGAAGTCTTCCATAGAGGAGGTTGACTCGGATTCGGTAATCGGAGTTGTCTTTTCCAACGAATTAGTCGATGCGTTACCCGTTCACCGGGTTCGAATGGCTGGCCAATGTCTTCATGAAATATGTGTGGCCTACAAAGACGGTCGTTTTGTTGAATGTCTGGATCATCGTCTGTCTCCGGAATTGATGGAATATATTGAAACTCATAAGGTGGCCTTGAGTGAAGGCCAAACCTCTGAACTTCATCTTGCCGCGGAGCGTTGGATGAAGCATGTGGCCCGCCTTCTCCAGCGCGGTATCGTCGTGACCGTCGACTATGGTCATACGCGTGGCGATTATTATCGTTCTGACCGAAAGGACGGGACCTTCCTGTGTTATTATCGGCATGCCATTTCGACCGATCCCTATGTGAGGGTTGGAGAGCAGGATATGACGGCTCACGTGAACTTTTCCGCTTTGGCGAGCGTTGGAACGACAAATGGGCTGGACTTCATCGGGTTGACAACCATGGCCAATTGGCTGATTGGCTTAGGAGTTGAAGATTTGGTACGAGACCAGGATCAGGAGTCTGAGGATGTGAAAGCGTTAGCGCATTTATTGCGTCCGCATGGGATGGGAACAACCTTTAAGGTCCTTGCTCAGCGAAAAGGGATGAAGCCTTTCGCCCTTCAAGGCTTGCGGTATCGGGCTTTTTTTGATGACGTGGTGTCCTCACATTGAAGTTGGAAGATTGATTGTCATCGGAGTTTATGGGATGAGTTTTGCTCATTTTGTAATGAGAGTGATCCATGGGTAGCGAAGCGGTTCCTTTTAATTATCTCCCCATCATCATCTTCATGGTTCTTGGGACACTCTTTGGAGTGGGATCATTTGTTGTGGGGTGGATTATCCGTCCAAGCCGGCCTTATCGGGCGAAACTGCTTCCTTACGAAAGTGGTGCTCCGTTGTTTATGGACGCCAGGGTTCAGTTCCCGATGCGCTATTACATCATTGCCATGCTCTTTGTCATTTTTGATATTGAGGTGGTGTTCTTATTTCCTTGGGCGGTGGTGTTTAAAAAGCTTGGTCTTCTTGGTCTTGTTGAAATGGGCGTGTTCCTGGCCATTCTCATTGTGGGGTTCTGGTATGCCTGGAAAAAAGGTGCGTTAGATTGGGATTAAGGAAATAGTTCTTTACTCCTGGAAAAAACCAGGGTCCACCCATTACAATAACACCCCCATCTTTTGGGGGTAGGCAACGAGCTCCATACAGAACATTGAGGTATCCACGGTAATCTTATGGGCATGCTTGAACGACAACTTGAACCGAATATCATTACGACCAATCTGGACTATTGTATTGCCTGGTGTCGGAAATCAGCCCTTTGGCCGATGACCTTCGGATTAGCCTGTTGTGCGATTGAAATGATCGCCTCGGTGTCCTCCAAGTATGATATCGATCGTTTTGGGGCAGGGGTGTTTCGTGCGTCACCCCGCCAGTCCGATTTGATGATTGTGGCTGGGACGGTCTGCCGGAAAATGGCCCCGGTGATCCGTCGAATTTATGATCAAATGGCAGAGCCCAGATATGTGATTTCAATGGGATCCTGCGCGACATCCGGGAACCATTACAATAGTTACAGCGTGGTTCAGGGTGTGGATCAAATTGTCCCTGTGGATGTCTATATTGCAGGGTGTCCACCGAGGCCGGAAGCACTCATGGATGGTCTCATTAAACTCCAAGAAAAAATTCAGAAAGAAAAATACTTCGTGAAATAGCTCTGGACGTTGTGTCGACCGTTTTTTGATCTTTCACGATTCAGCAACAGATCCGATTTATGCATGCTTTTCTTGAATCTCTGGTCAACCGCTTTCCTCAGGCTGTGTTGACGGCGCAGCAGGATCCTGTGCGTTTGGACTTGTGGGCCCAAGTGCAGGCTGATCAGTGGCTGGAAATTGCGCAATTTCTCCATGATGATCCCGCGATGGCGTTGGATCATATTACTGATATCTGTTCGGCGGATTATCCTGATGCCCTCGAACGATTTGAAGTCATTTATCACTTTCTCTCCCTTCCCCATGGAACCCGCCTCCGAATAAAAGCTCGCGTGACAGAGGACCATCCGGAGATCGCCTCAATTAGCGGGATCTGGAAAGGGGCGAATTTCCTGGAACGTGAAGTGTACGATTTGATGGGCATCCGCTTTACCGGGCATCCCGACCTTCGTCGAATTTTGATGCCTGATGATTTTGATGAAGGGTATCCGTTACGAAAGGATTTTCCAGCAGAAGGCAAAGGGTGGCGAAGCCGCTTTGATTTTCTTCCCAGGCTGGATGAACCAATAGGCGAATGGTCGGAATCCGAGGTGCCCGCTGATCAACGGCATCAATTCATGGCGGATGATCATCCAGGTGACTCTAAACGCACAACGGAAATGCTTCTCAATATGGGTCCGCAACACCCCAGTACGCATGGCGTGCTTCGGGTTGTTCTGGAGTTGGATGGTGAGAGGGTCAGTAAGGCCATACCCGATCTGGGGTATTTGCACCGGGGAGTGGAAAAATTGGCTGAAGGTCTGACGTATATGCAAATGGTTCCGCATACCGATCGCTTAGACTATATTTGTGCCATGACCAATAACTATGCGTATGTGCGGGCCGTAGAAAAACTGATAAATATGACCGTTCCGGAGCGGGCGGAATATGTGCGGACCATCGTTGCCGAAATGCAACGTATCATTGGCCATTTATTCTGGCTGGGAACACAAGCTCTTGATATTGGAGCGATGACGGTGTTTTTCTGGACCTTTCGGGAACGTGAAGTCTTGCTGGATATGTTTGAAAAATTGTGTGGTGCCCGTTTGACATTGAATTACTTTCGGATTGGAGGCGTGGATGCGGATCTTACGCCGGATATTATTACGAGTCTCCGGGGTTTTTTGAAAACGTTTCCTGATCACATTCGGGAATACGACACGCTTTTGCAAAAAAATAGGATTTGGGTCGCCCGCACAAAAGGCGTAGCACTTCTTTCTGCGGAGGATGCCATTAATTTTGGATGCACAGGGCCGGTCCTGCGGGGGTCTGGAGTGTCCTATGATATTCGAAAGCTGGAGCCGTATGGCGTGTATGATCGTGTGAATTGGGAGGTGCCGCTAGGAAAAGACGGGGATACCTATGACCGGTATTGGATTAGAATGGAAGAAATGTGGCAAAGCGCTCGCATCATTGAACAATGCCTCGATCAAATGCCTGAGGGGCCGGTCATGGCCATCGATGCTCAAGCCATTCCGCCTCCCAAGCCAGAGGTGATGAGGGATATGCAAAGCCTGATTCATCATTTCATTATCTTTACACAAGGGTTTAAGCCCCCGAAGGGCGAAACGTATTGTGCGACGGAAGTGCCTAAAGGCGAATTGGGTTTCTTTGTCATTAGTGACGGGAGCTCGCGTCCCTATCGGTTGAAAATCCGATCTCCTTCCTTTGTCCATATGGGCGCATTTGATCATATGGCGCGTGGATATTTGATTTCGGATATCGTCACGATTTTTGGAACGTACGATATTGTGATGGGGGAGTGTGATCGATAACCTGAAGGATTGTGTCCTGGAGTTAAGGGATGGCGGATACCATGGCCATTGGGCGATGAATGCTCGCCTCAACTTACGAGAGCTCTATGCTACTTGAGCGATTCAAAAAGGAAGTGGATGACATCCTGTCACGCTACCCGGTGAAGCGGTCGGCATTGTTGCCGTTATTGAATTTGGCGCAGCGAGAAAAGGGGTTTGTGAGTGAATCGGCCATGCAGGAGATTGCCAATATTTTGAATTTGACCCCGGCACAAGTGTTTGAGACTGTCACGTTTTACACGATGTTTAATCTCAAGCCGATCGGGAAGTTTCATCTTCAAGTCTGCAAATCGCTTATGTGTGCGTTAGTCGGATCTGATGATGTGGTGGTATGGATTCAGAAAAAACTGGGCATTGCACAAGGTCAGACCACAGCAGATAACCTCTTTACCCTCAGCGTGGTGGAATGTCTTGGTTCCTGTGGTACAGGTCCCATGATGCAAGTGAATGATGACTATTATGAGCAATTGTCTGAAGAAAAAGTCGGGCGTGTCCTGGACGATTTGAAACGGGATGGGACCTGTTCGCTCAAAACAGGACCCTTCATGTATCCTCAGCCTCTTGTCAAATGACAGGAGTCTTCGCTAAGGAGCAGGTGTGGAGAGGACACTCATGGGCAATCAGTAAACGGTACGTTCACGAATTCATATTTTTATGGCTACATACGAAAAAATCTTATTAAAGAATATGGAGCAACCGGGGTACACCGGTTCCTTGTCCGACTACGAAGGGACCGGTGGCTATCGAGCTCTTCGAACGGTGCTGAAAGATATGCAGCCCGATCAGGTCATTGAAGTGGTGAAAAAGTCAGGGCTTCGTGGTCGTGGAGGAGCCGGGTTTCCTACCGGCGTAAAATGGGGGTTCATTCCCAAGGGACATCCCGGTCCGAAATATCTGTGCTGCAATGCTGATGAAAGCGAACCTGGAACCTTTAAAGACCGGCAGCTCATGGAACGGGATCCCCATCAGATGTTGGAAGGGATGGCCATTACCTGTTTCGCTATTGGCGCACAGACCGCCTACATCTACATTCGAGGAGAATTTCGTCTCGGTGCGAAGATCCTAGAGCAGGCTCTTCGAGAAGCCTATGCAGCCGGGTATCTGGGCGACAACATTCTAGGGAGCGGGTTGACGATCAATATCTATGTCCACCTTGGAGCCGGAGCTTACATTTGTGGCGAAGAAACGGCACTTCTCGAATCCTTAGAAGGCAAGCGAGGCATGCCTCGCTTTAAGCCGCCGTTTCCTGCGACGCATGGATTGTATCAAAACCCCACTGTGGTGAATAACGTCGAAACGATGGCGAATATTCCTCATATTATCAATCGAGGGGGAGAGTGGTTTGCCTCGATCGGCTCTCCGCCTAAAAGTTGCGGAACCCGGGTGTTTTGTTTGAGCGGACATGTGAAGCGGCCCGGTAATTATGAGGCGCCTATGGGCATCACCTTTCGTGAGTTGATTTATGATTTGGGCGGAGGCATGCGATCGGATAAGCCCCTCAAGGCTTTTATCCCTGGGGGAGCGTCGGCTCCATTTCTGACGCCGGACCATTTAGATGTGAAAATGGATTTTGAGTCAGTGGCTTTGGCGGGGTCTATGCTGGGATCCGGTGGCGTCACGGTGATGGAAGAAGGCACGAATATGGTTTGGGCCGCTCTGCGATTGATGGAGTTTTTCTATCATGAATCCTGTGGAAAATGTACACCCTGCCGGGAAGGAACTTCCTGGCTGGTTCAGACTCTTCAGCGGATCTGGAACAAACGCGGGCGTCCTGAAGATATTGGAGTTCTTGATGAACTCTGCGGAAATATCCCTGGCCGGACGGTCTGTGCGTTTGGTGATGCGGCCGTCTCCCCCATCGTGAGCACGCTGCACCATTGGCGTGGGGAATATGAGGCCCTTATTCGTGAGGCTCAAGAGACGATGCCTCGCAACAAGGAAATCCCAGTTTTCACGCATTGAGTGTAACCAAAATGGCAACAACCCCAACCACAGACATGATTACGCTGACGATCGATGGAAAATCGGCAACGGTTGCCAAAGGGACGCTGGTCATTGAGGCTGCGCGGCAGGTTGGTGTCATGGTGCCGCACTTTTGCTATCACCCGAAACTGACGCCCGACGCCAATTGCCGGATGTGTTTAGTGGAAATTGAAAAAATGCCCAGGTTGCAAACCTCCTGTAGTACGCAAGTGGCGGAAGGCATGGTGGTGAAATCGGCTTCTTCCCCGGTGGTGCAGGGCGCCCGCAAATCGGTGTTGGATTTCATTTTGGCCAATCACGCGTTGGATTGTCCCGTCTGCGATCAAGGCGCGCGCTGCGATCTTCAGGACTTTTCCCATGAATATACCGCGACGACCAGCGGATTTAAGGAACTCAAACGGGTCTTTCCGAAGGAGTATTTCAGTCCGCTGATTGAGACGCAGATGAACCGGTGTGTCCAATGTTTGCGATGCGTGCGCTATTGTGATCAGGTCATGGATGTGAAAGCCCTGGCGCCTGTGGGACGCGGCACCATGACGGAAATTAAAGCCTTCGGGGCCCATGAACTGGATTGTGAGTTTTGTGGTGGATGTATCCAGATTTGTCCGGTCGGAGCCATTACCAGTCGAGTCTCCATGTATGAATTTCGTCCATGGATGCTGAAGCGGACTGATTCCGTTTGTGGCTATTGTGGAGATGGGTGCCAAATTACCTTTCAAACGAAGAATAATGACTTAATCGAAGTGAATTCCACCCACGGGGCCGGCCGCAACAATGG
>JAGQKG010000084.1 GCA_020430245.1 Nitrospira sp. | reverse complement strand
TAGAATACCCCCTGCTGCATACAGGGTTGTTCACCCGGTATCAATTTCAGCAGCCCAAGGGATTCCTGCTTCATGGCCCTCCGGGATGTGGAAAAACCCTGATTGGCCAAGCCACGGCTGCAAGTCTTGGGCAACTTCTAGCGCAAAAACGTGACATGCTCACGCGTCATGATGAAAATCAGGAGCAAGCCTCTCTCTCCCAACTTCCGCCGATTGAGGGTGGCGTGTTTTTGCATGTCAAGGGTCCGGAGGTTCTGAATATGTGGGTTGGGGAGTCGGAACGAATTATCCGTGATTTATTTTTCCAATCCCGGCAACACCGACAAGCCGGAAAGTTGCCATTTATCTTCATCGATGAAGCCGAATCCATTTTAGGGACGAGACGGGCGGTGCGATCCTACAATGTTTCGAATACGCTGGTTCCGATGTTTTGCGCCGAACTTGACGGGATTGAAAGTCTTTCTCAGGTGGTGGTCATTCTGGCTTCGAATCGTCCGGATATGATTGATCCGGCTGTGCTGCGACCTGGAAGAATTGATCGGAAAATCAAAGTGGGTCGACCCGGACGAAACGATGTTGGGGAAATTTTACGTGTGTATTTGACGGCCGATCTTCCTTACGCTACGAAGACAGCTGTTCGCAGTGGACAAGGTGATGGGACTCCTGTGTCGAATATCATCGACGGACTGATAGAAAATCTTTTTCAGCGGAGTCCGGAGAATCGAGTGTTGGTCATCCGGTTGCGTAATGGACGGCGGGAAATTCTCTACCGTCGGGATTTATTAAGTGGAGCCGTGTTGGCGGGAATCGTCCGGCGTGCAAAAGAACGGGCCATTGAGCGGGCGATTCAAGCGGGCGATCAGGAAGCCTCTGGTCTGAGTCTCGATGATTTACTCATTGCCACCAATGAAGAGTTCACGGAGAGTGAAATTTTCCCGCCAGATGATTCAGCTGAAGAATGGTTGAAACTCTTGGATTATCACCCGGACCAGGTTATCGGAATATCTTCCCTCCAGCTTGGAAGGGATGGAGAAGAGCATCGGACATCTCAGATTGTGTGAATTTCCTTTCCTAACAAGTTCAACTCAATGGGAAATTCTCAGCTGAAAGAGGGGAAGATATGAACCCGATTCGACTTTTTGGTATTGAGACCGAGTATGGGATTGCGCGGGAGGATATCGAGGCCCCCGATCCTGTGGTGGAGTCTATGGAGTTAGTGCGAGCCTATCTTGATGGAAGTTTTACCCGCCGCTGGGACTATCGGGGTGAACATCCCCATGAGGATCAACGGGGGTTTCGTGTGGCCGAGTTAGCTCAAGATAAGGAAGAGGACCTGTATGCGGAGCAGGATGCCCATCGGCCGTTTTCCTTTCATGAAATGAAAAGTGATCTGGTCCTCCCCAATGGTGCACGATTTTATAATGACCACACGCATCCTGAATATTCCACGCCGGAATGCCGGTCTCTCAAGGATCTGATTGCGCATGACCGGGCTGGGGAACGCATTCTTTGGGTGGCGGCTCAACGCCGAAACCATGCCCTTGGTGGACCCATGATCCAGTTGTATAAAAATAATACGGATTTTCACGGTCATAGTTATGGCTGCCATGACAATTATTTGGTTGAGCGTGCGCTCAATTTTGAGACCTTGGCTCGTGGACTCATGCCCTTTTTGGTTAGCAGGCAATTGATTGCCGGTGCAGGTAAGGTTGGTCGGGAAGCTCAAGAGCGCGGGTTTGCGCCTGGCGGGTTTCAATTGTCCCAACGCGCGGATTTTATGGAGGTCGAATTGGGCGTGGATACCATGCACAACCGCCCCATCCTCAACACACGAGATGAACCCCATGCCAATCGGGAGCGCTATCGACGCCTCCATCTCATCGTGGGCGATGCCAACATGTGTGAGTATGCCACCGCCCTGAAGATCGGCACGACGCGGGTAGTGCTGGATATGATTACGGGAGGGGCCTTGCCGCCCTGTGAATTAAACTCCCCGGTGCAGGCGATTCAGGCCTTATCTTGTGATCCAGAATTAAGCACTCTTGTGAAGCAAGAGTCTGGTGGCATGATTTCTGGACTGGATATTCAACGAGAGTATTTGAATATGGCCAGAAAATTTTTCATCGAAATTGATGAAGAGACGACCTGGATTCTTCAAGAATGGGAACAGGTATTAGATCTTCTCGAACGGGATCGATGGCAGCTTGTGGGAAAAATTGATTGGGTGACGAAGTGGTGGCTACTCGAAACCTTTCGCCAGGCCGAGCATATCGGCTGGGACGATCCTTGGCTGGCCAGCCTGGATCTGGAATACCATAATCTGGATCCCGAGCGCGGCCTATTCTTTGGGTTAGAAGCCGAAGGGAGAACAACCAGGGTGTGTCTGGAACAAGAGATTGATGAGGCCATAAAGCATGGGCCGCTCGATACGCGTGGAGGACTCAGGGGGTTGTGTGTGCAACGATTTGGGAGAGATATTACATCGGTACAATGGGAAGGGGTTCATTTTCGAAGTCAAAATGGGGCATTGCATCTTGACCTGCTGGATCATCTGGAGCCGGTGTCGGTAGCTCAATGTCGGTCTGTGATTGAGCATGCCCAGACCCCCTTTGATATGATGGAATCCATGACAGCGGATTAGCTCTCTTAGGTGGTATTCTTCTAATTTGCAGGGATATTGCACCATCAACTATTTATAAGGTTCTTCCTCAAGCCTCTGGATTGATTTATACCCCGATTAGGCATAATTCCTCCATGAAATGGTTGATAATCTTCATGGCAAATATGCTGGTGTTGGGGGAAAAGCGGAACTCAGGGCCGTCGCTCCAAACGTAAGAGAATGAAGAAAGACAGATTGAGAAATGTTAGTTGACCTAAGGACAAAAAAGGAAGTAATGCCTAATTCTTTTGATTTCCTGGAAAGAAACAGGGTTGTTAGACTCACTGATGGCGGGTTCTGGCTTTCTGATGAAAAAAAAGTCTACGAGTACCAACGATTCACCGCACTTATTCAGGATCTACAGAGAAAAAAAATAAAAATCCTTGATATTGGATGTGGTAAAGGGCGCATACCAAGAAAATTAATTGAAGATTCAAATATAAAAATTGAATTCAATTATTCTGGTTTTGACGTAGATGATCATGACATTAATGAAAACATGGCGTTCTTTCAGCATGATAAACGGTTTACCTTCAATCATATTGATTATATGAATAAAATGTACAGCCCAAACGGTTCGACAAAAGAACCAGTTTTTGACTTTTTAGATGAGTCCTATGATTTGATTTGGACATGGAGCGTTTTTTCTCATTTGGATATAAAAGATTTTGAAATTTATATGAGGCTTATTTCTGATAAATTGACAAGGAACGGTTTGGCCTTTTTTACATGTTTTAGCAGGTATGAGGCAAAGCAAAATCCCGAATATACACCGAATTATATTTTTTTAGAAAATTGTGATTTTCCTGCTAACGGGGGCAAGCAAAATAATGATAATTTAACTGCTGTGTGCTACCACCCCAATTGGATTGATGAATTGTTTCTGAAGCTGGATTTAGAGGTCATTATGTCTTGCTATCCAGTTTATGGCGGGAATTTTCAAACAGGTTTTTATTTAAGAAAAGTTTAAACAGGCTATTCCCCGTAGCTTGCTACGTGGGTTACCGCTTGAGGGTGCCTGATTCGTATTCATCTGAATACCCCGTCAGCTTGCTGCGGGGATCTTTATTGTAGAGAAATTAACTCTAATTCCATCTTGGTCGAAAATCCAAGAAATAATTCATATGGAGGATGAAATTTATGAAATATGAATATGTCAAAGCCGATCGGGGTCTTGAACGAAAAGAGCGGCCATTCGATCCACTCTCTAAACCATCGGGACCTGGTGATCAAGAGTCAGGTCCTAAGCGCCCGGACACTGATTCCCCATCCCGTGATAATCTCATGAAGCGCATGCGCAAGGTGGATCCCAAGCAGGCGGAAAAATATCGCCAGCGGACGGGGGAATAGGATGGGGCAACAGGGGGATTTTCTTCATGTTTTGCGAGAGCATGGTTATGCGGTCGACAACCTTTGCCAGCCGTTTAATGGAGGTGCGTCACCAGGCCATACTGACATCACAACCGGGACGACGGTTTTTGCCTTAAAGTATGTCGATGGCGTGCTTGTGGCTGGTGACAGGCGGGCAACGGCCGGAAATGTCGTGATGTATGATCGGACGGATAAGGTTTTGGAATTGGATCGGTTTTCCGTCTTAGCTATTGCGGGGGTTCCAGCGACGGCATTTGAGATGGCCAGAATCTTAGAGCATTCCTTTAAATATTACCGAAGAAGCCAATTGCAGGATTTGAGTTTTGAGGGAAAGTTGCGTGCCTTATCAACGTTGTTGAAAAGTAATGCGCCTGCCGCGTTGGCAGGAACCGGAACCGTGGCGCCAATTTTCGCAGGGTATGACCAACTTGAAGGATGCGGGAAAATTTTTTTCTACGATATTCTAGGAGCTGAATTCGAGGCGGTGGAGTATGCTGTCTCCGGATCCGGATCTTCCACGATTCGGGGAATTTTATTTTATATGAATCGGTGGGGGGGGGGACCTGTTGCCGGGATGAATGAAGAAGATGCCCTGACGTTCGTGCTTCGACTGATGACCAGTGCTGCAGAGTTTGATTCAGCCACCGGCGGAGTGGACGCGCAGGCTCAACTGTACCCTGTCGTCAAACGCATTTCCGCGGAAGGCGTGAGAACCTTTCCTGCCGAACGGTTGAAATTACTGTTTTCTGAAAAGGTGCTGAACCATGTATGAAGAACCCTATCGATGGATTGAAGCGGTTGCCAATCGGCGACAGTACTTGGATGATCAATTCACACAGGGCAATCCGTTAGTCGTCGTTTCCTTTACGCAAGGGATATTGTTGCTGACCTTTAATCGAGGTACGGAAAAAGTCTATGAAATTTACGATCGAATAGCGCTCGGAGGCATGGGGCATCCTGCGGATCTGGAGAAATTACGGTATGCCCTATTGGATATGGCGCACGTTGAAGGCTTTCAACGGTCCCCAGCGGACGTGACCGTTTCCCGCCTGATGAAAAATGGTCTGGCTCCTGTCATTAAGCAAGCTTTTGAAGAAATTTTCAAGGCACCGTACATTGCCAAAATTCTACTGGCAGAAGTCGGGGCTACTCAGGATCGCGACCGTCTGTTCAACATCAATTATGATGGTATGTTTGAAGAACAACGCGAATTCGGATTGCTGGCAGCCTCCGCTTCCATTCGTAGTCTTCTCACTCAGGAATGGAAAAACCTTAGTCCGCTCTCTTCTTTACGGTCTGCGATGGAGGTGAGTCTCCGACTGTGGGGAATTGCGAGTTACCTCCAAACCTCGACTCCCTCTACGGATACGGAAGAGCAGGGATCCACCTCTTTACCAGCCACTTCCATGTCCACCATTCCAGATGATACGGCAATAGTTTCGCGAATTCGTGAAACGCTATCCAAGGAAACACTGGAGTGTGTCTTACTGGATCGGGAGAGCGGGAGAATGGAAACCTATCGTACTCTGAGTCAGTCGGAACTTCAGTCCTTCATTCCTTCGGTGTTTCAACCTGCCACCTAAATCCTGGCAGAGTGAGGTCCCCATGCATAATCGAATCTTCGGCATTGAAACCGAATATGGCCTGCTCGTTAAAGCCGATCAACCGGACGTGTCGCCTCCCCAGATTGCACGCCGGATCATTGAATATTTGTTTGGCCAGAAAAAGTATGGCGTCATTGACTGGCATTATCGTGGGCATGATGAGCCTCCAGGCAATGGGGGGTTTCTGCTGAATGCCGGTCGGATGTATGTCGATTTGGGGCATCTTGAATATGCCTCTCCGGAGTGCCATTCACTGTGGGATCTCGTGGCTGTGGACCGAGCCGGAGATTGGCTGTTGCAGGATTGTATAGAAGAGCTAGGGCTTTCAGAACGGGTGTCGATTATTAAAAACAATATTGATCATGAGACAGACGCGACATTTGGCTGCCACGAAAATTACCTTGTTACGCGGGACTTTCCATTTACTTATCAAGGGTTGGGATTGCTCATGCCGTTTCTGGTGACTCGCCAGGTTTTTACCGGAGCCGGCCGAATCGGCATGGCGCGTTCTGTGGACGGTTGGATTGGCTTGGACGATATTGAGAGGCAGGGAGGGGATTGGTCACGAAAATCAGCCGCAGAGGAGACGGTGATCTATCAAATTTCCCAACGTCCGGATTACATTGTTAACGACTTTTTTGAATGGGTCCAACATAACCGGGCAATTGTGAATACCCGAGATGAACCCCTGGCCGATCCAGAACGATACCGGCGATTGCACCTGCTTATGGGCGATTCGAATATGGCGGAGGAAGCGACTCTTTTAAAAATGGGGACGACAGGGCTAGTCCTGCAATTGATCGAAGAAGGGTATGCTCCGCAAGGGTTGGATGTCGATGATCCTGTCCAGGCCCTACGAGCCATCTCCCGCGACCCTCAGCAAAAATGGATGGTGACTCTCTCAACTGGCCGGTATCTTTCAGCCTTGGATATTCAAGAGCAGTTTTGGGAAGCCGCCCACAAACAGTATGCCGGGCAGGACGAGGAAACAGACTGGGTCTTGGCTCATTGGGAATCGGTGGTGAAGGATTTACGAAAGGGCTATCAAGCGGTGGTCGGTCGGGTTGATTGGGCTTCCAAGCTCTGGTTGTTGGAGAACTTTCGGAAAGCAGAGAAATTAGAATGGGATGATCCCTGGTTGAAAAGTCTGGATTTGGAGTATCACAATGTCGATCCACAGGCCGGGCTGTACCATGGCATGACAGAAGAAGGCGATGCACCGCGCTTTACGACGGATGACTTAGTCGAGTTGGCAAAGCGTCAACCGCCACGCAACACCAGGGCGTTTGGGCGATCAGAAATCATTCGCCATGTCGTCAACGAAGGTTGGGCGGATTTCTTAAACCATACCACAGGCCAACATGATCCTCGTCGGCCACCCTATGTCTTCAATTGGTCGGTCTTGCAACTGCAAGGCAGTCCGGTATTTGTTATGGCCGATCCCTTTCGTAGCTATGTGCAGGAGAGCCGGGATTATTGCGAAGATCGGTCTTCACGCCCTTCCCTTGAACCCCTCTCTAATAAACAAGATAACTAATTCTCGGTAGGAGGTATTTAGCCTGGTGACTCAGTCTGGCATTTGTTAACTTTTGGCTCATTTGCTGTCCTTTTTCACAAGAGATAATTTAAATTTCCTCGGGTGAGGTAAAGGAGCGAAAGAAATGCGTTATTGAAAATTTTTAAAAAGGAACCACCTTTCGACTAACTGAACTTCCAGGGCGGGAACTCCAGATGATAACATGATCTGTCTAGTATCCCAGCCTTTCGTGGTGGTTGACTGCGCTAAATCATGGCACTCTGGAACATAAGGATCTTTTTGCAAAAGGCGTCCTATAATTACATTTAATTTATGAGAACTTTTTAAGTAGCTTCGTCGATTAGGGCTGCGGCTTATGATTTGCTCTTCCATAAGGAGCCAATGAATTCCTTCCTAATGTACAATTGCCTAGATTGGTGCGGAAAGGCATAATCCTAGAAGTTCGTAATGTTAGCCGTTTTTTAATCTCGTACAAAATGAATCGAATCTGTGGCCATTAAGCTTTCGGACGTTCTCAGCAAGTCGAGACTGAAACGAAGATAGCTTAAGGCCTGGTTTTTTATGCCTGGGTGATTGCCCGGAGTCAGTAGAGTTTTGTTCCATGGTTAAGAAAGGGTAGGGCGAATTTTCAGAGAGATTAGGTCCCCGTTAACCTGAGTGAAAACTTTGATGCCTACGTTTTGTCATCCGTTGGGTTTTCTGTTATCTCTGAGATAACCTGTTGTCGGTCATGGCAGAAACCTTTTGGACTATTGGAAATCCAGTCTCGGTGCGGAAAAATTCCTACCTTTGAGCTTTTGTGATCTTGAAGAAGCAGATTGTTAGGAATGTATATCCCTCCCTGAACTCAAATTGGAAATGTTTCGATTTGAGGACGTGAAATTTTGCCTTGCTGCGCTCTTCGTATCAGTAAGGCTGTACCAAACGATTTCAAGGCATAGGTTCTTTAGTTATGGGCAACGGTCACCTTCAAGAATTGACCTTAACTGGATTGAGTTCGGTTTCTCCAGAATAGTCGGTGTTAATCCGGGTATAGGCTCTAGGTCTTTGATACTGAAGGCTCCATCTGATTGGAAAATCCCTTCTGTAATCGACTGAAGCATGGGAGCACCATTTGTTCCATTGTTCAAAAATTCAGTTCGAAAAAGTACTCAAATGAAAACTAACCCAGTTTTGTTTATTTCAGTCTGTTTGCTCATGATATCCTGCACGTATGAAAAAGAGACTGAGGCGATCGATACTCATAAAGTGATTTATCCAGTCGTACAAGACGCGAAATATAGCAGCAAATATGTCGCCCAAATTCAATCGGTGAATTATGTAGAGATACGAAGTAAAATTAGAGGGTATATTGAAAAAATCTACGTGGATGAAGGCCAACCGGTTAAGAAAGGGCAGTTATTGTTTGCTCTGACCCATAACGTATTTGAAAAAGAATTACAAAAAGCAAACGCGGCATTCCGAAGTGCCGTGGCAGATCTAAAGGTAGCGGAAGTTGAATTAGCAAACGTGATAGTGCTGGTAGAAAAAAACATTGTGTCTAAATCTGAACTTTATGTCATTCAAGCCAAGGTAGATGCGTTGAAAGCGGACCTGGAAGAAGCTTTGGCAAACAGAGAGCAGCAAGCCTTAAATCTTTCGTTTTCAAGAATAAGAGCTCCCTTTGACGGCTTTATTAATCGTATTCCAAATAAGGTGGGAAGTTTGATAGCCGAAGGAGACATATTGACCTCACTTTCTGATAATCGTGAGGTATTCGCTTATTTCAACCTTTCAGAAGTGGATTATCTAAATTACATTGCCTCTGGAGAACGAGGGGCCAAAGTTGTGAGCTTCGAACTTGCCAACCAAGTCCTTTATGAATATGAAGGGACTATAGAAGTGATTGAAAGTGAATTCGACAGCTCAACAGGGAATATTGCGTTTCGGGCCAGGTTCCCTAACCCCGATGGACTGTTAAAACAAGGGGCCAATGGGAAGGTCATTGTCAATAAAATATTGGAAAATGCCTTGCTCATTCCTCAAAAATCTACATTTGAAATTCAAGATCAATTGTATGTGTACGTGGTGAATCAAGATAATGTATTAGAGCAAAGAAACATTGTCTATAAAATGCGATTGCCAAATTTTTACGTGGTGGAGTCCGGTTTGTCTAAAGACGAACAGGTTCTGCTCGAGGGTGTGGAGAACGTGATGAATGGAGACAAGGTGCACCCTATTCACGTTGATGTGGCAAATGCCATGCTGTGAACACGTCAGGATTGAGAAGCCTTAGAGACCTATGACGGCAACATTTATTCATCGTCCGGTTCTATCCATTGTTCTATCTCTGATCATCACGTTCCTGGGCCTGTTGTCCTTTACCCAGCTTCCCGTCACTCAGTTCCCCGAAATTACTCCTCCCGAGGTTAATGTAACGTCCAAATTTATTGGTGCGAATGCCGAAGCTGTGGTCAAGGCGGTTGTGACCCCACTTGAGCGAGCGGTGAATGGTGTCGCTGGCATGGCTTACATGTCCTCGGTTTCCGGTAATGATGGCACAAGCCTTATCCAGATTATTTTTAACGCCGGGACCGACCCGGAAATAGCCGCTGTCAACGTTCAGAACAGAGTGGCTTCCGCCTTGGACGAATTGCCCCCAGAAGCTATTAAGTCCGGAGTGATTGTTGAGAAGGTACAAAACAGCATGTTGTTGTATATCAACATTCTCAGCCTGGATCCAACCATAGACGAAAAGTTTCTTTACAATTTTACTGATATCAATATTCTGAAGGAGCTGAAAAGAATCGATGGTGTAGGTTTTGCTGAAATTATGGGTTCAAGGGAATATGCCATGCGTGTGTGGTTAAGGCCCAATAAATTAGTCATGTACAACATTTCAGCTCTTGAGGTCATCGAAAAATTACAGGCCCAGAATGTAGAAGCCGCGCCTGGGAAAATTGGCGAAAGCTCGGGTAGGGATAAGAACGCCCAGGCCCTTCAGTACGTGTTGAAATATACCGGCAAGCACAATACCAGGGAGGCCTATGAAGATATAGTGTTGAGCAGTACGGATGAGGGGGAAATTTTGCGGCTAAAAGATATCGCAGACGTTGAATTCGATTCGCAAGATTATGATGTTCTTTCCAAAGAAAACGGGCAAGCCTCCGCTGCGATTGTGTTAAAACAGCGCCCTGGTAGCAATGCCAAGGAAGTGATCAAATCGATCAAGGAGAAAATGCAGGAAATTAAATCGACGGCATTTCCCCCAGGGATGGATTACAGTCTCAGTTATGATGTTTCTCAGTTTTTGGATGCATCCATTCACCAAGTTCTGACAACCTTATTTGAAGCATTTCTTTTGGTATCCCTGGTGGTGTTTGTCTTTTTGCAGAATGTTCGACTTACCATCATTCCTATCCTAGCCGTTCCGGTATCCCTGGTTGGCACATTTTTCTTTATGCACATAATGGGTTTTTCTTTGAATCTCATCACACTATTTGCGTTGGTTCTTGCCATCGGTATTGTTGTCGATAACGCAATCGTGGTCATTGAAGCCGTTCATGCCAAAATGGAGGATTCAGGAATTGGAGCCCAACTGGCTACAGAACAAGCCATGCATGAAATTAGCGGGGCCATTATTGCTATTACCCTCGTGATGTCGGCTGTGTTTTTGCCCGTCGCGTTTATGGATGGTCCAACGGGAATTTTTTATAGGCAGTTTTCTTTGACTATGGCCTGTTCTATTATTCTTTCAGGGGTCACTGCCCTCACACTGACCCCCGCCCTTTGTGCTGTTTTTCTTAAAAATACTCACAACAGCCAATACCCACAAGATGGGCGCCTGCAGAGATTATTTGATGGATTTAATCGTTGGTATGACAATCTGTCTGATAACTATAAAAAACTTATTAGCGCGATAGCGAATAGAAGAGTTGTGACTTTTGGGATCCTGCTTGGTTTTTCCGTGGGCACCGGTTTGGTCGGGGCGTTTGTTCCCTCGGGCTTTATTCCTAATGAAGATCAGGGGACAATTTATGCCAATGTTACGGCCCCAACAGGCGCGACTCTCGAACGTACGGAAAAAGTTGTCGATGAAGTGCAACAGATTGCCTCAGGGTTAGAGGATGTTGCTTCCGTCTCAAGCCTTGCGGGGTTCAGCATTTTGTCTGAAGGTACGGGCGCTGTCTATGGGATGAATCTGATCAGTTTGAAAAATTGGAACGAACGAATGGCTTCCGATCATGAAATTATCGGGGTTCTTGAAGAAAAAACCAAACATATTAAAGATGCTCGTATTGAATTTTTTACTCCTCCCCCTGTACCGGGTTATGGGAATTCCAGCGGTTTTGAAATGCGGTTATTGGACAAAACCGGTTCGGGAACCCTTGAGGAATTGCAAAAAACGGCTAATGACTTTGTCCAGGACCTTAGCAAACGGCCGGAAATCGCTAATGCCTTCACCACATTCAATGCGCGATTTCCACAATTTCTGTTACATATTGATGGCGAGAAAGCGGCTCAAAAGGGAGTTACGGCGGAAAATGCGATGAATACCCTCCAAGCCCTGATTGGCAGTGTGTATGCGACCAACTTCATCCGTTTCGGCCAGATGTATAAAGTCATGGTACAGGCGCTACCCGAATTTCGTGCAGAACCTGAAGACTTGATGAAGTTATATATTAAAAATGACGCGGGTGAAATGGTTCATTTTTCTTCTTTTCTTCGCGTTGAAAAAATTTATGGTCCTGAACAGGTGACCCGTTACAATATGTATCCCTCCGCCATGATCAATGGGCAGCCTGCAGCCGGATACAGCAGTGGTCAGGCTATTACGGCCATCAAAGAGGTGGCTGCCAGTAAATTACCGAAAGGGTTTGGGTACGATTGGGCCGGGTCATCTCGAGATGAAGCTCAGATGGGCAATCAGGCCATTTATATTTTTCTGATTTGCTTATTATTCGTGTATCTGCTCCTCGCCGCACAATATGAGAGTTTTCTGCTGCCCATGCCGGTGATTCTTTCCCTACCCATTGGGGTGTTTGGTGCCTTATTTTTCCTCTTGCTGATGGGTTTGGAAAATAATATCTACGCTCAAATCGCGATGATCATGTTGATCGGCATACTCGGCAAAAATGCCATTCTGATCATCGAATTTGCCACATTGCAGCAGAAACGGGGGAAAACACCGTTTGAAGCAGCGATTGAGGGGGCGGCGATTCGTTTGCGCCCTATCTTGATGACATCTTTTGCATTTATTGCCGGGCTTCTTCCTTTAATGTTTGCCTCGGGTGCAGGGGAGATCGGGAACAATACTATTGGCTCGGCGGCGGCGGGAGGTATGTTTTTCGGGACTATTTTTGGCGTGATTCTTATCCCGGGCTTATTTGTGGTATTTGCAACGATGGGAACGACACAACATCATGAGGAAGAGTCAAAGACAGGGAAGGCTCCCCGATTAAGTTTTAAGTCTCGGTTTAAATTTGCCCGCAGGTTGGCAAACTTCAATAGTTCCCGATTCCTCAGGGAGTTCTGTCGAATAGCAACGAATATTAGAGTTTCTTTGTTCATACATAACGAAACGTCCTATGTATTCCAACCTGATCATTTTGTTCCTGGTTCTATTTTTGAATGGTTGCACAGGACTTAAAACCGACTTGGCCATTCCGGAAAACGAAGTACCAACAAGTTTCCGATACAAAGAAGACACCACGAATATTGCTGACATCCAGTGGAAAGATTACTTTGTCGATCCGCTCCTTCATGAATTAATTGATACCGCCATAGAGAATAACATTGATTTGCAAATGGCTTTGCAGCGAATTGAAATTACGCGTTCAAGTGTCAGAGCAGCAACCGGTGCTCTGATGCCGACGATGGGTTTGGGTGTCGGGACCGCTATTCGCCGATACGGACGGTACACCATGGATGGGGCAGGGAATGCGACGACCGACATTACTCCCGGTCAAACCGTTCCGGCTAATTTGCCTGATCTTTTTGTGGGCCTACAGTCATCGTGGGAAGTTGATATTTGGGGCAAGTTGCAAAACCAGCGCAGTTCAGCCATTTCGAAATTTCTGGCCAGTATCGAAGGAACGAGCTTTGTCGTGTCTAATCTCGTGGCCGATGTGGCTATTTATTATAACGAATTGCGGGCTTTGGATAATGAGTTGGACATCATCAGGCAAACCCTCCACACACAGTACGAATCGTTGGAGGTGGTTGAACTGCAGAAGGAAGCCGGCAGGGCAACTGAGTTAGCCGTGGAATTATTCAAGGCTCAAGTGCTCAATACCAGTATTTTGGAAAAAGAGGTTCTGCAACAAATTACGGTCACGGAAAATCACATAAACTTCTTGTTAGGGCGCTTTCCGCAACCCATTGAACGGACCAAAGGACAATATTTCACAGATATTCCCCATGAGATTTCATCGGGTGTTCCTTCGCAATTATTGGCAAACCGCCCGGATGTTCGTGAAGCCGAATTTCAGATCAAGGCCAGTAAGTTCGATTTGAAAGTGGCTAAAGCTGCTTTTTTCCCAACCTTTAATATTACGGCAAGTTTTGGATTTCAAGCCTTCAACCCCGATTTTTTATTTGTGGCGCCCGCCTCAATCGCTTATACCGCAGTGGGCACGTTGGTCGCCCCACTTATTAATAGAAATGCGTTACAAGCACAGTTCAATTATGCCGAAGCTAATCAGTTGACTGCTATCTATCAGTATCAGAAAACAATTTTCAACGCCTATGTTGAAGTGGCCAGTGAGCTCTCTAATATTCATAACTTGCGAAAAATCAATGCCCTGAAGAAGCAACAAAACGAAGTGTTGCGACAATCTGTCGAAACATCACACTTACTCTATAGATATGGCAGGGCAAGCTACCTTGAGGTCCTCATTGCACAGCGGAATGCCTTGCAATCCAACCTCGAATTAATCAATTTTGCCAAGCAACTTCGTATCGCGACAGTAAAAGTCTACAAGGCATTAGGAGGTGGATGGAAATAAGCGCCCTGTACGTTGGAATCATTATTGGATTGAGTTGAATAACCGGTAGGGATGGACATCCTTTTATGGCCTTCGATCTGGAAAATAATGCATGAGAATAGGGGCGGTGTTCTTTGGAGCTTGGCTTGGGTGTATGGTCTACACGGGATGGGTCTTGGCCGATGTAATGCTCCCCTGAAGTCAAGCCACCTGTACGTCTTGTTCATGCCGAAATTGACGAGGACTTCGGTAGCGCAACGCTTGATGCGGACGTTCCTCGTTATACCAGCGCACCCATTGGGCGATTCGTTGTCTCGCTTCCTCAAAACTCTCAAAGTGCTGTTGCCAGACACACTCTTCTTTCAGGCTCCGAAAAAAGCGTTCAATGAGGCCATTCTGTTCCGGGGTATAGGGCGTGATAAATTCCTGCTGCAGCCGATAGTCCCGACACGCCTGGCGGAACCGTCGACTCTGAAAGATCAACCCATTATCACTGCGGAGGACCGGGGGCGTGCCCTCAGGCCGCAAGGTGCCAAAACGGGCCAGACACGCCGCTTCAAGCGCTCGTTCGGCTTCTTTGGCCCGTCCGCGTAAGG